>NZ_JBBCQM010000005.1:0-287655 GCF_037150015.1 Asaia sp. VD9
CTTTGTTCGCGGAACCCATCAGGGCCAGCAGTCCAAAACCGACTGCGCAAACAGGCCGGACAGAAGACTGCTCCTGATCAACGTCAGTGTGTCATTTTTCTCTTGCAACACGGGAGCCATCCACAGAAGGACAGAAAGGCCGCGAGCGCTGCCGGATAAAGCTGATGCTCCTGTTCGAGCACACGCTTTGCCAGGCTATCGGCAGTATCCCCAGACAGGACCGGAACTTCCGCCTGCTGAAGGATTGGGCCTTCGTCAACCCCATCCGTAACCAGATGAACGGTGCAGCCATGACGGGAATCGCCCGCTGCGAGTGCCCGTTCGTGAGTGTCGAGGCCAGGGTAGAGGGGGAGGAGGCTTGGATGGATATTGAGCATGTGACCACTCCAGCGCCCCACCAGATAGGGGGTCAGGACACGCATGTAGCCAGCAAGACAGACCACCTTCACGCCGGCCCTGGTCAGCGCCTCGTCAATGGCCTTTTCATGTCCCGTGCGATCCTTCGGAAAAAGGCGGTGATCGATCGCCAATGTCGCCAGTCCCGCCTGACGCGCCGTTTCGAGCCCCGCTGCGTCGGGATTGTTGCTCAGCACCAGAGCGATGCGCGCCGGGTATTCTGACCGCGCGCACGCCTCGATCAGCGCGTTCATGTTGCTGCCGCGCCCACTGATGAGAACGGCAATAGGCGTTTTGTTCATAGGGCGAAATCGACCTTGCCATCCAGGGCATAGCGCGGACCATTGGCGGTGACATCGCCGATCCGGTAACCTTTCTCGCCGCGCTCGGCGAGGAGCGCTAGGACCTTGTCGGGCTCGGGCGTGATCAGCACCATGCCGATGCCGCAATTGAAGACCTTGAGCATTTCGTCATGGGCGACATTGCCTGTCGTGGCAAGCCAGCGGAATACCGGCGGAACGGGCCATGTATCGGCCTCGATCTGTACGCCCAGACCCTCGGGCAGAACGCGGGGCAGGTTTCCGGGCAGGCCACCGCCGGTGATATGGGCGCAGCCATGAAGCAGACCGGCATGATGCAAGGCCATGACCGTGCGGACATAGAGCGCCGTTGGGCGCAGCAGCGCCTCTGCCAGCGTGCTGCCTGGCTCGAACGGGGCTTCGCTGTTCCATTCCAGACCACTCATCGCCTTGATGCTGCGCACCAGGGAGTAACCGTTGGAATGCACACCGCTCGCGGGCAGCGCGATCAGCGTGTCGCCCTCTGCAATCCCCGCAGGGAGCAAGGCGGAGCGCTCGGCAGCCCCGACGCTGAACCCGGCGAGATCGTAATGCCCCGCCTCGTACATACCGGGCATCTCTGCAGTTTCACCGCCGACCAGGGCGCAATCCGTATCGCGGCAGGCCTGGGCGATGCCCTTGATCACGCGCGCGGCGTCCTCCACCGAGAGTTTTCCGGTCGCGAGATAGTCGAGAAAGAACAGGGGCTGTGCACCCTGCACCACGAGATCGTTCACGCACATTGCCACGAGGTCGATACCGACCGTGTCATGCTGCCGGCTCTCGATGGCGACCATCAGCTTGGTGCCGACGCCATCGGTGCAACTGACCAGGACCGGATCGGTGAACCCGGCTGCCTTGAGGTCGAACAACGCGCCGAAACCACCAAGCCCCCCCATCGTACCGGGACGATCGGTGGATTTTGCGGCGGGCTTGATCGCCTCGACCAGCGCATCGCCCGCCTCGATATCGACCCCGGAGTCCCGATAGCTAGCTGAAGGAGAGATTGGGTCGGTCATGCTGTCGCCTCGCTCGAAAAACCTGGCCGGTTGCGTTATCATCAGTCCTTCTAATGGAGCCGACCCGGCTCGGAAAGGACCGGAACGGCTATTGGATGGACAAAGAGGCGGGAAATGACGGATTGCTGCCAAAGGCCAGTGCCTTGCAGCTTGCTCTTGCGCTGCGGCCACCCGCCAGCGTCGCCGAGCGCCATTTCGTTCCGGCGGCTTCAAATGCACAGGCGCGCCATTGGCTGAACCAGACAGGCTGGCCAGACCGGCGGCTGCTAATCCACGGGGCGGATAGCTGTGGGAAGTCGCACCTGCTGCATATATGGGCCGCCCGTCGTCAGGCGCGCGTGCTCGATGCCGCGGGTCTCGATGTATCGGATCTGGCGGAAATCGCGGCGAACGCACCCTTGGCGCTCGCCCTCGATCATCTGGAGCGGGTAACATCGGAACGCGCGGTTCTTCACCTGCTCAATCTGGCGCGCGAGCATCGCATCACGGTACTGATGGCGACCCGATTGCCGCCCAACCGTATGCCGATCATCCTGCCCGACCTGGCCAGCCGTTTGCGGGCGGTAACGCTCGTCCCGATCATGCCTCCTGAAGATACTCTGCGTTTCGCCCTGCTGCTCCGCCTGATCGCAGAACGGCAGATGGTGGTTTCCAAGCCGATTTTGGACTGGCTGATGTGTCATCTGCCTCGAACCGGAGATGCCATGGTCGAGGCGGTGGAGTGTCTGGACCGCGCGACCCTCGCGCATAAGAAGCCCCTGACAATCGGGTTGGCACGCGAGGCTTTGTCTGGATTGCTCTTCGCAGAAGATGAAAGCCTCTCATGACCGGCTTGTGTTTATGATGATTAGGTGAAGGGGTTTGACGCGGGGTGTCTTCTGCGTCGATGCTGCGTTTACTCATTGGATAGAAACAGGAAACGCATCGCGTGACGTCGTCTTCGGAAAAGGATTCGGTCAAGGATCCAAAGGCAGCCCCTCTCAAGGCTGCCCGACCAGCCGGAAACAGGCGCCCTCGTGCCTCTCGCGCTACGCGAGCGGTGGCGCGTATTCCCGATCCGGGAATCGTCACCTCACCGGCGCGTTTCATCAACCGCGAATTATCCTGGCTCGATTTTAACCAGCGCGTGATCGAGGAGGCTGAAAACAGCCGTCATCCTTTGCTGGAGCGGCTGCGTTTCCTGTCGATCAGTGCCAGTAATCTCGATGAATTTTATTCAGTGCGTGTCGCCGGTCTCGTTGGTCAGGTGCGGGAAGGGCTGGTCGCACCCTCGGCAGACGGGCTGACACCTGCGCGTCAGCTCACCAGCGTGCGTCGCAGCGCCGCCAAGCTTTTCGCGGCCCAGCAGCGCATCTGGCGTCTGCTCCGTGGGGAGTTGGCTCAGGCGGGGCTCAGGCTCTGCACGCGAGAGGAACTGACCGAGGCCGAACGCAAAAGCATTGCGGCCAAGTTCGAGGACGAAATCTATCCGGTTCTCACCCCGCTTGCCATTGACCCTTCCCACCCCATGCCGTTCATCCCCAATCTGGGCATGGCGCTGGCGCTCCGACTGATCGACCCGACCATTCCCGGTTTTTCAATGGATGCGCTCATCCTTCTGCCGCAACAGATCGACCGATTCATTCGTCTCCCTGCTCCGCATAGAGAGGAGCCCGAAATCCGCCCCGATGTGCGTTTCGTGGCGTTGGAAGATGTCATTCGCCTGCACATAGATCGTCTGTTTCCCGGCATGGAGATTGCTGAGGGCGGAGTATTGCGCATCATCCGCGATTCCGATGTGGAGTTCGAGGACGAGGCGGAGGATCTGGTTCTTTCCTACGAGACCGCGCTCAAGCAGCGCCGACGCGGCGTGGGCATCCATCTCGCACTCGACGCCTCCATACCGGAGAGCATGGGACGAGAGTTTGCCGAGGAACTCGATGTCGCCAAGGATGACGTCGTCGTGCAGCCCGACATGATCGGCGTGGTCGATCTGAAGCAGATGATTGTTTCGGATCGCCCTGATCTGCTGTTTAAGCCCTATAAGGCGCGCTTCCCCGAGCGTATTCGCGACTACGACGGTGACTGCTTCGCGGCCATCCGCGCCAAGGATATTGTGGTCCATCACCCCTTCGAGAGCTTCGATGTGGTGGTGCAATTCCTCAAGCAGGCAGCGCTCGATCCCAATGTCGTTGCCATCAAGCAGACCCTCTATCGCACGTCACGCGATAGTCCGATCGTGCGCGCGCTGATCGAGGCGGCAGAACTCGGCAAATCGGTCACGGCCATGGTCGAGCTGCGCGCGCGCTTCGATGAAGAGGCCAATATCCGTCTGGCCCGGTCCCTCGAATCGGCGGGGGTACAGGTCGTTTTTGGCTTTACCCATCTCAAGACCCACGCGAAGCTCAGCCTCGTCGTTCGTCGTGAGGCGGGGGGGCTGCGTTCCTACGCGCATTTCGGCACGGGGAATTATCATCCGATTACCGCGCGTATCTATACCGATTTGTCATTCTTTACCTGCGACCCCCAACTGGCCAGCGATTCGGCCAAGCTGTTCAACTATATGACAGGCTATGCGACCCCGGTGGACATGGAGGCACTGGCCTTTGCGCCCATCACGCTGCGCGAAACGCTGATGGATCTGATTGATGGCGAGATCGCTCATGCAAAGGCAGGGCGTCCCGCAAAGATCTGGCTGAAGATGAACTCGCTGGTCGACCCCTCGCTTATTGACGCGCTGTATCGCGCCTCGCGCGCCGGGGTGAAGATCGTCGGCATTGTGCGTGGCATTTGCTGTCTGCGCCCAGGCGTGCCGGGTCTTTCGGAGAATATCGAGATACGCTCGATTGTCGGGCGCTTTCTGGAACATGCGCGCATTTTTGCCTTTGGCAATGGGCACCGCATGCCATCGCACAAGGCGAAGCTGTTCATTTCCTCCGCCGACTGGATGGGACGCAACATGGACCGCCGGGTCGAGGCCATGGTTCCGATCTTCAATTCTACCGTCCACGCCCAGATCCTGGGTCAGATCATGACCATGGATTTACGTGACACGCTTCAAAGCTGGGTGCTTTCCTCGCGGGGGGATTGGCATCGTGTGTCTGCCGGGGCTAATCCCTTCTCGGCGCATGAGTATTTCATGCACAATCCCTCGCTTTCCGGGCGTGGCTCGGCGGCCAGGGAGAAACCGCAGGACAAGGATGCGGGTCGTCGTGAACGGCCCGATCGCATCCGCGAAGATTGAGGAAACGGGTAGAGTGACGGGTTCTGACGCACCGCAAGGCCATCATCGCGCGGCCATTGTCGATCTTGGATCGAACTCGGTTCGACTGGTTGTATTCGAGGGTGTCACCCGCAACCCCATCCCGATCTTCAACGAGAAGGCGACACTGCGTCTTGGGCGCGGTCTGGAGCAGACGGGCCGTCTGAATGAGGAAGGGTTGCGCCTTGCTCGCGACGTGATGAGCCGCTTCAACGCGATCGCTCGCGCCATGGACGCTCATCCTTTCGAGGTGCTGGCGACCGCGGCAGTACGCGATGCCAGTAACGGTCGTGAATTTGTCGAGACCTTGCATGAATGCATGCCGGATGTGCCCATCCGCATTCTTTCGGGTGAGGAAGAGGCTGATTACGCTGCCACGGGTGTGCTATGCGGCTTGCCGGATGCCGATGGCGTCGTGGCCGATATTGGCGGTGGCTCTCTCGAACTCATCCGCGTGGCCGGGGGGCGGCATCACGAGGCCTGCACCAAGCCGCTCGGCGTGATACGCCTGTCCGACCGCTCGGGTGGTGATCTCAAGCGCGCGCGTGAGGTTGTCGAGGCCGATCTGGACGATGTCGACTGGCTGCCAGCGCTCAAGGGCAAGCCGCTTTATCTTGTAGGTGGGGCTTTCCGCGCACTGGCACGGCTGCAGATCGCGCGCACGCATTATCCGCTCAACATCGTTCACCTTTACACGCTGGGTGCTGACGAGGCGCGGGAGATGGTCACCTGGCTGATCGATACGCCGCGCAAGATGCTGGAGAAGGTCCCGGGCTTTCCCCGTAAACGCCTCGATGATGTCCCGTTTTCGGCTACCGTGCTGCGTCGCTTGATGCGCATCGTGCAGCCATCCCAGATCGTCTTCAGCGTCGATGGCCTGCGCGAAGGCTGGTACATGCGCAAGGTTGGGCAGGCAGTGGCTGCGCTCGATCCCTGCCGTGCCCTGGCCGATGAGACCTCGCAGCGTCTGAGCCGCAGCATGGAATTGCCGGGCGATCTCGTACGCTGGACCGCCCCGCTTTTCGCGCATGAAACACCCTCCGAAACCGCCCTGCGCGACATGGCGTGCCGCATGTCCGATATTGGCTCCTTCGACCACCCGGAATATCGCGCCGCCCAGACCTATCTGCGCGTGATGCGGATGCATGGTGTCGGGTTCGATCATCAGGCACGCGCCTTCGTGGCCCTCACTCTAGCCGTGCGCTACGAGGCCGATCCCGCGGATCCACTGATGGAGGTTTCGCGACGGCTTCTCGCACCCGATGATTGCGATCGTGCCGTCCAGCTCGGTTTCGCGCTGCGTCTGGCCTATACAATCTGTGGTGGTACTGCCGCATTGCTCAAGAACACCTCACTCAGTATCGAGGATGGCGTGCTCTGGCTGAGCCATGATTCACAGAGCAGCTTTGCTGCCGGTGGCGGAGTAAAGCGCCGCCTCGAAAGACTGGGACAGAGCATGACTCTCGCTGCGGCGACACGTTCGTGCTGAAGAGCCTCGTGTGTCTGGCCCTGTCATGCATGTTGGGTGCCGGCAGTGCCCATGCTGCATCTTCCGGGGTCGTCATTCACAAGGATCACGATCCGGATGTGCTTTGGAAGCTCGTTCATCAGAAATGCGCGCATGGACTCAAGCCCTGTGCGGTCTATGACGACAAGCGCGGCATTGCACTCCTGCATTCGATCGAGGGGAAGGGGCAGTATCTGCTGATCCCTACCGAAAAGGTCACAGGGATGGAAAGCCCGGCACTGCTAAGGTCCGACCAGCCCAATTACTTTGCTTCGGCCTGGGCCTATCGCGAGCGCGTCGGGCGGGATTATCATCAGACGATCCCTGAATCCCGGCTTTCTCTCGCAATCAACTCGCAGAAGGGGCGCTCACAGAATCAATTGCATATCCATCTTGATTGTCTCGAGCCCCGCATGCGCGCTTTGCTGGACCGGGACGCGGCTCAGATCGGGCCGTCCTGGTCGGATCTGCCTGAGGCGTTCAATGGGCATCGCTACCGCGCACTCTATCTGGCGACACTGAACGGATCGCCTTTCCGGATCCTGGCAGCTACGCTGGCTCATCCCGAGCGGGATATGGGTGATCATACGCTTGTCCTCGCCCCGCTGGGCTCAGGCTTCGCGCTCCTCGATGACGTGGCGCAAGGGGATGACCGTGCTTCCGGCGAGGAGGTTCAGGACCATGCCTGTCATGGCATCGCCGCTTCTGCGAACGACGCATACGCGTCTTCGCATAACCAGCTATAGGCTCCAAGGGTAGCTCACCCATCGCGTGAGAAAAGGCCGACTAACGGTCTCTATTTCCCTAATATTCGCTCCCGGCTTGGGTGCTCATGCCCCGATGCCGAAAAGCCCGGCATGGCGAAGGGGCTTGTCTTCAGTCTTTCTGTTGGCGAGGCCCGTCGTTACCCCAGCATCGTTTCCCAGAGTGCCTGACCAAGCCTGATGTTCTGCGGAGTAATCGTGCTCGTTGCGTCTTGTTGAATGCCGTCTCGCGATGATCTGGTGAGGTCACGACAGAGAACGGCTTGGTAACCTGTCGAGCATGGCTTTTGCTCGCGTTCTACACACAGGCATACGCTGAGATGCGTGCGTCTCAGAATTATAACATTCTTTTGTTAGATATGACGTCCTAACCGCACTCAGCAAGGCTTTTTGGTCGGCATCATGCAGCCCAGGAGACGCGTGCCCGGAAGGGGATAACGGCTCTCTCCGCTTTAAGTCCCGCTCGTGATTCCATCTGGAATGGCTGGCTTTTCGGGTACCTGAGCCAGTTGCAGGCCGTGCATGCGGGACTGAGGCTGTCCAAAGCACACTCGAATGCTCGGCTTGAAGTCGATTATCATTTAAATCAGATAATATACTGATTATAAACATTTACTATAGTTTTCATCCTCCATGACGCGGCACTCGGCCTGAGCCGATGAGCAACGCAAAGGGCGTTACCTTCGTCCCCGAGGGCACATCCCGGCTGCAGCGCGCGGTAGAGCGCACAGGGCATGTTTGTCCTCACCGAGTGGCGCTGATGGTTCAGACTTCCTCGGGGATCCATACGCGCCGCGAGCTTCAGAAAATAACGCATCGATGATAATGAGAAACAAATAGTTGTGATTCTTTCAGGCAAGCGCTTGCGCAAGCGCTTCGATCTCCGTAGCGTCCAATTCTGTTCGGTGCAGGAACGGCTTTCGCCCTGTGTGCCGGGATCGGCCTCTGATCGGAGTTTCGTGATGGCTGACGTCGAGGTTGGAGCCAATTCTGAGATGGGAGATAGGGCGGGGACACCGCCCAGTATCTCTCCTCAGGGCATATATGATTCCCAGCAGGAAGCGGGAGGCGCTCGGATACCTGAGGTGGCTGCGGCGCTCTCTGGGGTGAGCAAGGTCTTTGGTGGGGTGATCGCTCTCGCCCATGCGGATTTTTCCCTCTACCGCGGAGAAGTGGTCGCCCTGCTGGGTGAAAACGGCGCCGGCAAGAGTACCTGCGTCAAGATGCTCGCCGGCGTTCACCGGCCTGATACGGGGAGTGTGCGGATCGGGGATGAGGATATCGTCCTGCGTTCTCCGCAGGACGCCTTGGCCCGCGGGCTGGCAGTCATGCACCAGCATCCCGGGCTGTTTCCAGATCTGACGATCGCCGAGAATATCGCCATCGGGCATATGCCGCGCACCGCGTTGCACACGCTCGATCGCACCCGTATCGACAGCGAGGCCGCGCGCCTGCTGAAAATCGTAGGGCTGGACGCGCCGCCTGACCGTCTTCTGGGTCTTTTGCGCTCCTCGGAGCAGCAGCTCGTCGAGATCGCGCGCGCCTTATCAGTGAATGCCAAGGTGCTCATCATGGATGAGCCCACGGCCTCACTCTCTCGTGGCGAGGTCGAGAAGCTTTTCGCAGTCGTGGATGACCTCAAGCGTCAGGGCGTGGCAATGATGTTCGTCGGTCATCGCATGGAGGAAGTCTATCGTATTGCCGATCGCATCGTGGTGCTGCGTGACGGGCGTCAGGTCGGGGAGGGACCGGTCGCAACGATCGACCCTGATACGGCCGTCCAGCTCATGATCGGGCGCGAATTGCAGAATCTTCACCCATCGCTTTCCCCGCCCGGTCAGGACGAGATTTTGCGCGTCGAGGGTCTATGCCGTCAGGGTGTCTTCGCTGATGTGTCGTTTGGTCTGCGCAAGGGGCAGATTCTGGGCTTTGGCGGGTTGGTTGGGGCGGGACGGACCGAGGTTGCACGCGTGCTGTTCGGGATCGACCGTGCCAGTGCGGGTCACATCGTGCTGGACGGTCGCGAAATCACTTTCGCAAGCGCAAGCGAGGCGATGAAGGCAGGGATCGCCTATGTTTCGGAGGACCGGCTTGGCCAGAGTCTGGTCATGGATTTTTCCATTCTGGACAATGCAGCGCTTTCGGTTCTGCCTCAGACCACGCGAAACGGATTGGTGAGTAGGGATAAGACACTCGATCTTGTCGCGCACCCTCTGGAGCGCATGCGACTGCGCTTTTCTTCCTATGATCAGCCTGTGCGCACTTTGTCGGGTGGCAATCAGCAAAAGGTCGTGCTGGCCAAATGGCTTGCAACCGGGCCGCGTGTCCTGATTCTGGACGAGCCGACCCAGGGCATTGACATCAACGCCAAGAGCGAGGTGCATGCCCTGATTGCCGATCTGGCCCGTCAGGGCATGGCTATCATTCTGATCTCATCCGACATGTCCGAATTGCTGGGCATGTGCCATGATGTTGCGGTGTTCCGCGAGGGGCATCTCTCTACCATCATGCCACGCGAGCTCGCCACGCAGGAGGCCGTTCTTCTTGCCGCGACGGATGCTGGGGCCGCGCGGCCGGTCATATCGGAACCCGATATGCCCCTACCACGAATTTCCGGCGCGGCGGAGAGCCGCGAGCCCTTGGCAGAATATGCGATAGAAGACAGCGCAGCCATTGTCGCCGCACGACGCGACCCAGCCACGAACCCACGTCCTGCGGGGCGGCATTGGCTGCTGGGGCGTGAGCTCGGGCTGCTCGCAGCCATTCTGGCGGTGATCATTCCCGCTGCGCTGATCAACCCGCGTATGCTGCAACTCGCCAATATAGAGACGGTTGGGATGGATCTGGCCCTGCTGATGATCGCATCGGCTGGCATGATGCTCGTAATGATCACGCGTAATATCGATCTTTCCGTGGCGTCGGTCATCGGGCTTTCGGCCTATATGGCGGCAGACTCGCTTCGGCTTTTCCCCCATATGCCCGTAGCTCTGGCGGTGATGATTGCCTGTCTGGTCGGGGCAGGCTGCGGTCTCGCCAATGGTCTGGTCGTGGCCTATGGCAGGGTTCCCTCGATTGTAGTGACGCTGGGAACACTCTCGCTTTATCGCGGCGTGAACAGCCTGATTGCCGGGGGGCGCCAGATCAGCTCCGAGCAGGTGCCGCAATCCTGGCTCGATATGACGGGTGCCCATGTTCTCGGTGTTCCGGGTATTCTCGTTCTGGCGGCGCTGGTCATGGCCGCTCTGGCGTTCCTCCTGAAACGCAGCTCGACGGGCCGCGAGCTTTTCGCCGTCGGCTCCAACCCGGATGGGGCCAGTCTGATCGGTATCCGGCGCGAACGCCTCGTGCTGATGGCCTTCATCGCCTCGGGACTCCTGGCAGGTCTCGATGGCGCTCTCTGGGCGTCACGTTATGCCGTCGTCGATGCTCGCGTCGCCTATGGGTACGAGCTGACCGTGGTGGCTGCTGTCGTCGTAGGCGGCACAGCGATCAGGGGCGGTGTCGGCACGATCACAGGTGTCATTCTTGGCGCACTCCTGCTCCTCGCCATACAGAACGGTCTGACACTGGTTCGCGTCAATCCGCTCTGGCTGCAAGGGGTTTACGGCCTTGTCATCGTGCTGGCCATCGCGCTCGATGCCTTCGTCTCCCGGCGGGCCACTCGTACGGTCACGCACCGCGCAGCCCAACAGGGACCCGACAGAAAACAGACCCCACTAGCGTCGTCCTCTCTCCCGACATCCGCACAGATCGGAGCCGTATCATGAGTGCGTCCCTTTCCCTGCAGGGCAGGAAAGCCGGAGCTGTACGCTCCCCGAGATTCTCTCTGCGCGATTTTGCGAGCTGGGATACGGGGCTTGGCATTATCACCCTCATTGCGCTTCTCCTTGCGGTGGTTTTCGTGCCGCGCTTTGCAACCAGTTTCAATCTGTCCCAGGCCATCGCCCTGGTTTCCGAAAAAGCCCTGATCGTCCTGCCTATGGCGCTGTTGATGATCGTGCGCGAGATCGACCTGTCCGTGGCCAGCATCCTGGCGTTGACGAGCTGTATTCTGGGCGTGCTGCTTCAATCAGGCTGGCCACTCATGGGCGCTATACCGGTTGTGCTTCTGGCAGGCGCTCTCTGCGGTGCGCTCAATGGCTGGCTGGTCACCCGGCTTGGCCTGGCATCGCTGCTGGTCACGTTGGGAACGATGGGGCTGTATCGTGGGCTGGGCTACGTGCTTCTGGGCGCGAACTCAGTGAATGAACTGCCCGATGCATTGACGGATTTCGGTATCGCGCCGTTGTTCACCGCCGCGATTCCACAGACGATCCTGCCTTTCCTGATCCTTGCTCCGATATTCGCGATCGTCCTGCATCGTACGGCCATCGGGCGGCGCATCTATGCGATCGGTGGTAGTCCCGAGGTGGCCCGCTATTCAGGCATTCGCAGTGACCGGCTGAGGCTGTGGCTGTTCACGCTCTCCGGTCTGGTCTGCGCCATTGCCGGGATCGTTTTCACGGCGCGCCTCTCGAATGCGCGCGCCAATAACGCACAGGGTTTCGAGCTAGAGATCATCACCATGGCCCTCCTAGGCGGGATCAGCGTCTTTGGTGGGCGCGGTCGCCTGTCGGGCGTGATCTGGGCGGTGATTCTCGTGGCCCTGCTGCGCGATGTGCTGGGTCTGGAAGGGGTAGGGGGGAATGCACAGGGCATTTCCATCGGGCTGCTCCTGATCCTGTCGCTGCTGCTTGGGGGCGTATTTCAGACGCGTCTCGATGCGGCACGGCGCCGGGCCCCACCGCCGCCACCCGAGGTGGTACTGCCAGAGCCCGCATCTTAGGTCGGGCCTGGCGCCGGGCCTTCAGAGCGCATTGATCAGCCGCCCGTCTCTAGGCCCGTTCAGGACATTTCTCTCTCTCGTTCCCGCTCTGACAAGGTTCAGAAGATCATGTCTCTTTTCTCTTTCCGTACCGCTTCACGTATGGCCTGCCTCTCGGGTGTCGCCGCTCTGGCCCTCGCGCTTGGGGCCACGGCACAAGCCGCCGAGTGCCGCAAGGGCCCGGTGACGGTCGGGTATATTCCCAAGCTCGATACTGATCCCTTTTTCCAGTCCGCCAATACGGGAGCGCAAAAGGCGCAGAAGGAGATCGGCGGCAAAATCGTGCTGCAGGCGCCTTCGGAGGCGACTGCCGAGGCGCAGATCGCGTTCATCAATAACATGGTGACGCAGGGCGTGGATGCCATCGTGATCTCGGGGAATGACGCCAACGCCCTGGCGCCAGCGCTAAGGCGCGCCCAGGCCCAGAATGTCTGGGTTCTCACCTACGATTCAGACGTGGCACCCAAGGCACGCTCGATTTTCATCAATCAGGCGCAATCGGAACTCCTGGGTCAGAGCATGCTCGAAAGCCTGGGCAAGGCGATCAACTACGATGGTGAATTTGCCATCCTGTCTTCCACTCCCACCGCGACGAACCAGAATCGCTGGATCGCGAACATGAAGCAGACCATCGCAAGCGACCCGATATTTGCGAAGATGAAGCTGGTCCAGGTCGCCTACGGGCAGGAGAGCGAACAGATCAACCAGCAGCAGACTCTCGCTCTGGTTCAGGCCTTTCCCAATCTCAAGGGCATCATCGTCCCGGCGGGGATCGGACTGCCTGCGGCCGCACGCGCCCTCGATCAGGCCGGGCTGTCAGGAAAGATCAAGCTTTCCGGCCTCGGTCCGGTGAGCCTCGTCAAGAAATACGTCAAGGACGGTTCACTGGCCGATGTGTGGTGGAACGTGCCTGACCTTGGCTATCTCTCCTATTACGCGGCTCAGGGTCTCGCGCAATGCACGTTCAAGCCAGAGGCCGGTGCGACCTTTACGGCGGGGCATCTCGGCTCGTACACGGTCGGGAAAGACGGGCTCGTCCTGCTTGGTCCGCCCAAGGTAGCAACGCCCGCCAATGTGGATGAATTCCCCTTCTGAGACGGGGAGGGCGGCCCCGGTCCTGCGGTATCGGGACGGGGCACGCCTTTGGACGGGAGTGACCGCCCTGGTTACGATGTCGGATGTAGCCCGCCGGGCCAATGTGGCGGTTTCAACGGTCTCTCATGTCGTCAACAATACGCGCCATGTTCAACCGGAAACGCGCGCCGCCGTTGAAGCGGCCATAGCCGAAACCGGCTATGTGCCCAACAGCCTCGCCAGGCAGCTCGCGCGTGGTGGCGGGCAGACCAACACGATTGGCGTGGCGCTGGCGGCGGTGTCCAATCCCTATTTCATCGATCTCGTGGGGGCGATCGTCCGCGGGCTATCGGCGCGGGGTAAGATGGTCTTTCTGGCCGATACGGCCGAGGACCCCGCGCGCGAGATCGAGATCATCAGATCCTTCCATCGTCGACGCGTCGACGGAATCCTGCTGGCCCCTGCGGGCGTCAGTGCTCCCTGGCCCACGCTGGATTATCTTGCCCGCAACAAGATACCGAGCGTTCTGGTCGACAGGCTGATTGCTCCGGCTTTCAGCCAGGCCGGATGCGATAATGCTCTTGGGATCACTCTCTTGTATGATCATCTGCGCCGTCGCGGGCACGAGCGCATCGCTCTCGTGGCAGGGCAGCCCCTCATTGCTTCAACCACGCAGCGTGTGGCGGCATTTCGGGCCTGTGCGCAGGCGGCGGGCGCCCCTGTGACGGGACTTATCGTGACCGGGACAAGCGATGTTGCGGCCGCACGACGCGCCACCTGCGCGCTGTTGGCTGCGCCGAAGCCGCCCAGCGCGATCATGGCAGGAAATAATCATGCGATGATCGGGGTGATGCAGGCGATCCGCGACTATGGGCTGACGGTGCCCGAGCAGATGGCGGTGGTCGGGTTTGATGATTTCGAATGGGCCGATTGCTTTCAGCCTCGTTTGACCGTGGTTCGTCAGCCGGTCGAGGCAATTGCCGAGGCCGCGCTCACCCTGCTGGATCAGGCAATGGAGACACCGGCCGCGCCGCCGCAGACGCGCATCTTCGCCCCGGAGCTCATCCTACGGGATTCTTGCGGCGCGCCTATAAAGCCATTCTCCCCGGAGAGCGCCCGGGTGAGGCAGGCTCATTCGGGTTTGGTCGCATCCAGCCAAGATTGCAGTGTATAGGCTGCTGCCATCTTGTCCACGACTTCGGCGCGACGCTTGCGCGTCATGTCAGCCTCCTGGATCAAGAAGCGATTGACCGCGCTTGAGGAGAGCCGCTCATCCCAGCAGCAGGCGGGAAGGTCAAGGCGGGTGGAGAGCTCCGTCATCCAGTCCTGGGCCGAGCGGGCCGCAGGGCCGAAACTGCCATCCAGTGAAAGCGGCAGACCACAGATCAGCCCTCCGATCCCTTCCTTGCGCACGATGCGCCCGATCTCCTCGGCGGTTTCCCCGAATTTCTTCCGCTTGAGACTCAGATAAGGCGAGGCAAGCATGAGCGTGACATCGCTCAAGGCGAGGCCGATCGTCTTCTGGCCTGGATCGAGCCCGAGCAACCGAGCACCTGAGGGGAGGGCGTCGCGCAGGGCGTATGGATTGAACAGAGTCATGGGAAGGCGTTATGATCTCGCGAAATTCTGGACACTCGGGATTATCCGCTCACTTTCAGGAAAGTCGATCCTTTATGTCGTTGGAAACGCGCACAGTCAGGCGCATAGCAAAACTGGCCCGAATTGGCCTCAGTGATCAGGAATGCGAGGCGATGCGCCAGGAGCTCAGCGGCATCCTGGGCTGGGTCGAGCAACTGAACGAGGTCGATATCACCGACGTGCCGCCCATGATCGGCACCGGCCTGGCTACGCCGCGTCTGCGGGATGATGTCGTGACCGATGGCGACAAGCGCGACGCCGTGTTGTCCAACGCCCCCGACTCTGTCGGCCCTTATTTCACTGTGCCGAAGGTGGTCGAGTGATGCATGATCTGACCCTGGCCTCCGCACGCAAGGCGCTGCGTGAGCGCCGCCTCTCGGCGATCGACCTGACCGATCACTTCCTGGGCGCGATCAAGAAGCTCGATGGCGACATCAACAGCTATGTGACCGTGACCGAGGATCAGGCACGTGCTGGCGCACGCGCTGCCGATGCGCTTCTGGCCACTGGCAATGCCCCATCGCTGTGCGGCCTGCCGCTCGGTATCAAGGATCTGTTTTGCACCAACGGTGTCCGCACAACGGCCTCGAGCAATATTCTGCGCGATTTCGTGCCTCCCTATGAGAGCACGGTCACGTCGAATCTGCTGGCCGACGGCGCCATCTTCCTGGGCAAGACCAATCTCGACGAGTTCGCCATGGGCTCGACGAACATGACCTCCGCTTTCGGTCCGGTGACCAATCCCTGGCGTCGCAGGGGCTCGGATGTGAGCCTGGTGCCGGGTGGCTCCTCTGGTGGCTCGGCTGCGGCGGTGGCGGCGGGGCTCGCCCTTGGCACGACAGGCACCGATACGGGCGGCTCCATTCGTCAGCCTGCTTCCTATTGTGGCATTACGGGTATCAAGCCGACCTATGGCCGCTGCTCGCGCTTTGGCACCATTGCCTTCGCGAGTTCGCTCGATCAGGCCGGGCCGATGGCGCGCACTATGGAAGATTGTGCCATCCTGCTCGAATCCATGGCCGGTTTCGACCCCAAGGACAGTACGTCCGTCGATCGCCCCGTTCCGCGTTACGAGGACGCACTCGAGCGCGGCGTGAAGGGGCTCAAGGTCGGTATTCCGCGCGAGTATCGCCCGGACAGTTTGCCCGAGGACATTGCAGCCCTGTGGGATCAGGGCATCGCCTGGCTGCGGGATGCAGGGGCCGAGGTCGTCGATGTCTCTCTGCCGCACACGAAATACGGTCTGCCGACCTATTATATCGTAGCTCTGGCAGAGGCTTCGTCCAATCTGGCCCGCTATGACGGTGTGCGTTTTGGCGAGCGTGTGGATGCGGCCTCGCTCGACGAGCTGTATGAGGCGACGCGCCATGCCGGGTTTGGCGAGGAGGTGCGACGTCGTATCCTGATGGGGACGTATGTGCTGTCTTCCGGTTATTACGATGCCTATTATCTGCGCGCCCAAAAGGTTCGCACGCTCATCCAGCGTGACTTCCTGAACGCCTTCGAGACGGTCGATGTGCTGCTGACGCCCACGGCGCCCTCTGCGGCCTTCGCCCATTCCGAGCGCCCGACGGACCCGGTGCAGATCTATCTGAACGACATCTTCACGGTTCCCGCCAGCATGGCCGGCGTTCCGGCCTTGTCGCTGCCCGCCGGGCTCGACCATGACGGTCTGCCGCTCGGTCTGCAGCTGATCGGGCGCTATTTCGAGGAAGAGACATTGTTCGCCGCCGGACGTGTCATGGAAAAGGCAGCGGGCTTCACGCACAGACCCGCCCTGCATGCGGGAGCGTTCGCATGAGCAGCTATCACATCGAAGGCACCACAGGGACCTGGGAGATCGTCGTCGGTCTCGAGGTCCACGCACAGGTCATCAGCCACGCAAAGCTGTTTTCGGGCGCCTCGGCCGAATATGGCGGTGAGCCGAATACCCATGTCAGCCTGATCGATGCCGGCTTTCCGGGCATGTTGCCGGTCATCAATGCCGAGTGCGTCGCGCAGGCCGTGCGCACGGGTCTGGGGCTGAATGCCGAGATCCATCTGATGAGCCGGTTTGATCGCAAGAACTATTTCTACGCCGATCTGCCGCAGGGGTATCAGATCAGCCAGTTCGCGCACCCGATTGTGGGTGAGGGCAAGGTCGAGATCGAACTTGTCGATGGCAGCGTGCGCCATATCGGCGTGACGCGTCTGCACCTTGAGCAGGACGCAGGCAAGTCGATCCATGATCAGGATCCGACGCGCTCCTTCATCGATCTCAACCGCGCCGGTGTGGCGCTCATGGAAATCGTGAGCGAACCGGATATCCGCTCGCCGGAAGAGGCTGGCGCCTATCTGCGTAAGCTGCGCCAGATCCTGCGCTATCTCGGCACCTGTGACGGGAACATGGAAGAGGGCTCGATGCGCGCCGACGTGAACGTCTCGGTGCGCAAGGCGGGCGAAGAGTATCGCACGCGCTGCGAGATCAAGAATGTGAACTCGATCCGCTATGTGATGCAGTCAATCGAGATCGAGGCGCAGCGCCAGGTCGAAATCTGGGAGGCTGGAGGCACGGTCGATCAGGAGACACGGCTTTTCGATCATGTGCGTGGCGAGACGCGGTCGCTGCGATCCAAGGAAGACGCCCATGATTACCGCTACTTCCCCGATCCGGATCTGCTGCCGCTGCTGATCGAGCAGGACTGGGTAGACAGCCTCAAGGCCGCCCTGCCGGAATTGCCCGAGGCCAAACGCGAACGTCTGGAAAAGACCTATGGCGTGTCCCGCTATGAGTCCGGCGTGCTCGTGGCCGAGCAGGCGATTGCCGACTTTTATGAGACCGTGGCGCAGGGCAGCGATGCCCGTCTGGCCGTGAACTGGATGCTGGGTGACTTCTTTGGGGCCCTCAATCGCACCGGGGCGAGCATCGAGACGAGCCCGGTCAAGGCTGACGGGCTGCGCGAGCTTTTGGCGCTGATCACGGATTCGACCATCAACGGCAAAATCGCAAAGGAAGTGCTCGAAGACATGTTCGAGACGGGCGAGTCCGCCTCGGCCATTGTCGAGCGCAAGGGGCTGCGTCAGGTCACGGATACGGGGGCCATCGAAGCGGAGATTCGCGGTATCCTTCAGACCCATGCCGACAAGCTTTCGGAGTACAAGAGCGGCAAGGATAAGCTGTTCGGATTCTTCGTGGGACAGACCATGAAAGCCATGAAAGGCAAGGCTAATCCGGCCATGGTGAACGAGCTTCTGGTCAAGCTGCTCGCTGAGTAAAAAATCTGCCGAAGGGGGGTTTGACGTGCGGTTCAAATCCCCCTAGAAGCAGTTCTGCAAACGCCGTGAAAACTGCGTCCCTCTAGGCGGAGGGGTGGCCGAGAGGCTGAAGGCGGCGGTTTGCTAAACCGTTGTACGGTGTCAAGCCGTACCGTGGGTTCGAATCCCATCCCCTCCGCCATTTTCCTATAACGACATAATCGCTTGTATTCGTCGATAGTGAGTCAGCTGGCCTCGAGGCTGCGGCCTGACGATTAACGTTATTCGATGCCTTAACAGGGCTGGATAAATGCGATTTCCTGCCAGCTATGGAGCAGGAATAGATCGTCTGAAGGCGGATTGTTGGTACGCTCGTCGCCTAAGAATTAAAAGAATCCTAAAATCGCGCTTCCGCTAGGTCTTTACTAGATAAGCCGATTTTTTGGGACGACCAGGAGGCCTCCCCCGAAACAGTTTTCGGGCGAAAAGAATGGGTTATTCTCCGGACCGTCCAGTCGCGATGGCCTATTTGACACCCGACCGATCGCGATTTTGAGGCTCATACCGATAATTCTACCGACTATAGGTTCGAAGCCAGAACATGAAGGGGATAGGGGGATCAGCTTGAGTAGGTGAACCTTGGACGTCTTTCATAGCGTGTTACGATCTGCCACCAATGATCATGTCCTCTTCCCGTAGCCGTGAGACGATCAGCGCATTCGCATCTCCGGTTGTTCTAATTCATCGCGTTCCGTTGGCCTTGCTGCCGCGGGACGCTGGCGCTGATGCTCTCTCCTAGAGGAGCCCCGGAAACAGTCAGAGACATTGCACCATCAACTTACTGACAGCTGCTCGCCGATAACAAACGCCAGATCTCGGATCGCTCGGAAGCGAGCGCGAAAAGGACGTAAGGCTAGGGACCCTAAGCGTTTCTCGAAGCACTCCGAAGTTAACGGCAAGCGGAATGCCTGATGTCAGCAGTATCGTGATGACATCACAGCTGACCTCGGCGCGGCGGATGGTGGATACCCAAAAGTCGCCGCCCACAATGTACTGAAAGCTCGGCCGAAGACAGGTAGAGCCTCCGGCCCGTAGTCTCCGCGCAAGATATGACAACGTCTTGCTATAAATCATCAATGCCTTGCGTAATGTAGAGGTGATCGACCGGCGCGACCCATGGCGATCGCTTGATAAGGTGGGATACGCTATCCATGAATAGGTCGACTGGTTCATCAGCTGCCGCATCCTTGACCCGATCTGTAACACCACGCTCTTTTGGGGCCGAACGCTGGTTTTGCGCTGCTATGGACCATATCCTCTTGGCTACTTAATCTGTGCGAACCTATCTCCGCTAATTTCGGAGTGGTTCACCTCTGGCTTACGCAGATGACGTCAATCGTTCTGCGAAACCTGCAACCTCGTTGATAGGTACCAAGTCCCGTAAGGCTTTGTGGAGACTGTTATGGATATCTCGAAGTTCGAGAGTATAGGTGACAACTGTGAGTTCGGTTTCCTGAAGCGATCTTTAGGCAACGAAGACGGTGGCCTTTTGAGGTGGGCCACGTCTCCCCCAAGAGTGCTGATCG
This sequence comes from Asaia sp. VD9, assembly GCF_037150015.1. Classification (NCBI taxonomy): domain Bacteria; kingdom Pseudomonadati; phylum Pseudomonadota; class Alphaproteobacteria; order Acetobacterales; family Acetobacteraceae; genus Asaia; species Asaia sp. VD9. The sequence goes on from NZ_JBBCQM010000005.1 coordinate 19,662, forward strand.
AAGGCCTGCGGCATCGATTTGAAGGATTATATGCTTACGAAAATCTTACTCCCTATTGGGATAACGTCGTACTCGATTCACGCTATGGATTCCGATTTCACTCGCAAATGATCTCAAAAGATAAGCGCTGGCTGCAAAGTGAGGCCGAGCGTCAGGAAATCTACATAGGTGAAAAGCAGAAAATCGATTATCTCGTGCGTAAGTTCTTAGAGCGATTAGCGGATCGTGAGGTTATCTGCGTCTACAAAACTAACGACAACATCTCATCACGTGATGCCAAGGATTTGGCAGAGGCGATCAGGAGTATTGGCCCGGCAGGCCTCATGATTGTGCGCTCGACGACAAAGCGCATACTGACCGCGAGGGTTTTACGTAGAAGAGACTATCTCTGCGGATACATCGATCATTTTGCCCCATATGGTAAAGCCGACGATATCTCGCCAGTCTGGGCAGAGCTTGTTCGCGATGTGTCCCGTATGAAGTCGGGGCGCGGCGTGAACCCACTCGAGAACCTCTATCTCAGACTGCTTGCCTCTCTCGGATAGGGGGCGGGCCAATAAGTGACGGAAAGCGTAATTGCACCCAGCCCCTCTAATGCGGTCTCAAGACAGTACGGAGGACGCATTAACGACTTTCACATTTTTCTTGATCCTATCTCCCAAGATGAATGCCCGATCTTTGTGATGATGTGTCGACGGTTTGCGCCGTTTCCGCGCGCTGTTTGTCGCGCCTTGAGAGGTTTCAGATATCCCCAAGGTGTCCAATCGCGAAATATAATGCGCATGGTTATCGGGGGGGAGCATCGATATCTTGCTCGTCTGCATTTTTAGTGGTTATTCCGGCGACCAATTTACTTTCTTAGCCGCGCTCTGACGAATCTATACAATGCGACGTGATGTCCGACGCTATTGCCATAGGGAGATATCTGCGTGATGCGGCGCTTACCTGAAATGGGAAGGCAAAGCCTGATATGAGGTGCGATAATTCGATGAGACAGAGCAGATATCCGATTTACGGGACGGATGATCGAACGTTATCACAAAGTGCTCCCCTTCACACTCGCAGCGATTAGTCCCGATTTGTTCGATCGTAGGACAGCGTCACCCGATTCTGCGCCTCAAACGATCGACCCGTGTAAGAGAGTGATTTCCCCAGTCACAATGCGCGGTGACTGCACCCTGATAGGGCCTGAACCACGAGCTTCGCGAACGTCAGACCACGATCTTCGTGACATCCTGACGCATTACTCGATGGGACGTAATGCTGAGCTGCACATATCTCGGGATAGGCCCCAGGGAGTATACATCGTCCTGCCGAGACGAAACGCCTGAGGGGATAACGCTTCGAAACACCCCCCGTGAGGGTGACAATCAGGGGTCTGCGAAGGAAACATGGAGGTCCGGGCGGGAATCGAACCCACGTACGCGGATTTGCAGTCCGCTGCATCACCATTCTGCCACCGGACCGGCTGGTGTAGGGGCTATATCTCTTTCTGCGCGTCTGCGGTCAAGGGGGTAGGGCGCACAACGCGAAGAAATAAGAAGAAATTTCCGATTGCAGTCAGATATGGCATAGGGAGGGAGCAGGAGGCCTGAAACCGGACGATGGACACCATTGTCACGTTATTGCAGTGCCGTCGTCAGTCGAAAGGGCATCCATGAAGCGGGATCAGTTTAAGGCCTATACTTCTCTGGGCGTGGGTTTGATGGTCGTTCTCAAGAGCACGACTGTTCTGGCCCAGACCTATGACGGCAAGGGCTCTCCCGAATTCATTCCGCATACCCTTCAGGAAGCGCTCGCAACCGCCTATCTGACGAACCCGACCTTGCAGCAGGAGCGGGCGAAGCTGCGCGCAGCTGACGAACAGGTACCGACTGCGCTCGCCGGCTGGCGCCCCAAGATCCAGGGGCAGGCGGGGCTGACCTATTATCAGGGCAATAACGCCTACGGTGCTCAGGGGCCGGAGCCCGGCTCGAATTTCGGCACACCGGCCTATAACCGCAGCTATGCCACGCCCGGCTATCAGGGCGGTGTGACGGTCAGCGAGTATCTCTATCAGGGCGGCAAGACGACCGCTGCCACGCATCAGGCGGTCAATACCGTCATGGCTGAACGCGCCCAGCTGATCCAGACGGAGCAGGAAGTATTCACCGATGTTGTGAACGCTTATGTCGGGGTGATTCGTAGCGAGCAGATCCTGCAGATCAACATCAATAACGAGCATGTTCTCGAAGAGCAGCTCAAGGCCACTCAGGACCGTTTCCAGCAGGGTGAGATCACCCGCACGGACGTTGCACAGGCTCAGGCTGCTCTTGCAACCGCGAAGGCGACCCGCCAGCAGAGCGAAGGAACGCTACGCGCTTCGCAGGCAACTTATCTGCAGGTTGTTGGCGTCCCGCCTGCGCCGAATCTCGTGGCCCCGCAGCCGCTCAAGCTGCCGATCGAGGAAGAAAAGCAGATCGTCGCTGAGGCGATGAAGAATAACCCGACGATCATCAATGCGCTTTTCGTCGAGGCCCAGCAGAAAGACAATTTCTCGGTCCAGCTCTCGGCCATTCTGCCCAAGATCTCCGCTACGCTCGGTTATTCCTACGTGAAGAACCAGGGCTACGGTAAGATGATTACCGACAATAAATACGGCACTATCAATTTCGATGTCCCGATCTATCAGGGCGGGTCGGAATACGCAGCGGTAAGGCAGGCGCGCCAGCAATATCTGGCGGCACGCCGCGCCGTTGATATCGCGCGTCGTGGCGCTGCCCAGACCGCCTCATCGAACTGGCAGCAATTCCGCTCCTATAACGACTCGATTTCGAGCAACAGGACCGCCATTGCCGCAAACGTCATCGCGCTTGACGGTGTGGAGCGCCAGGCCATTGTGGGCACGAGTTCCACACTTGAAGTGCTTCAGCAGCAACAGACCCTGCTGCAGGCGCAGACGGCCTTGGTGCAAAATCTCAGCGGTCTCGTGCAATCTTCCTATGCCATCGCCGCGGCAATGGGGCGACTAACGGCATCCGATCTGAAGCTGAACGTCCCGCTCTACGACGAGAAGGCGTATTACAATGCCGTCAAGGACCGCCTGTGGGGCATCAATGATTACGCCGTTGGCCAACCGGGGCGCTGACTCAACCCCTAGGTAAGCGGTAACGGCAGACGTGGTCACGGCTTGAAACTTCGGCGCCGGCTGGCCATACGCTGTACTGAAGATGACCGTAGCCATGTTTCGCGTCATACCCGCTCTGAATTCCGGCCCTGCTGTGCAGAAACGGCGATCAGGGCAGGGGGCGAGAGCAGGATCGGTACAGGACGACCGGGGCGGTGCAGCGCCGTCTCGTGGCAAGACAGGTGACAGGAAGACGATGCTCGAAAAGACCTTTGACCCCGCAGCGTGCGAGGCGCGCCTTTATGCCCAGTGGGAACAGTCCGGTCTTTTCGCGGCGCATCCCGAGCAACCTGGCACATCTTTCTCGATCATGTTCCCCCCGCCGAATGTCACCGGGACGCTGCATTTCGGCCATGCGCTCGATTTCGTGCTTCAGGATATCCTGATCCGTTCGAAGCGTCTCGAAGGGTGCAACGTGCTTTGGCAGCCCGGCACAGACCATGCGGGCATTGCAACCCAGATGGTTGTCGAGCGTGTGCTCGACAAGGAAGGCCTGAGCCGCAAGGAAATGGGGCGGGAGAAGTTCCTCGAACGGGTCTGGGCCTGGAAGGAGCAGTCGGGCGGTCAGATCATCCAGCAATTGCGCACACTTGGCGCCTCGGCCGATTGGGAGCGCGAACGCTTCACCATGGATGAGGGGCTGTCGCGCGCCGTGCGTGATGTGTTCGTCACCCTGCATCAGCAGGGGCTGATCTATCGGGCGAAGCGCCTTGTGAACTGGGATCCAGCATTCCGCTCCGCCATCTCCGATCTTGAGGTCGAGAACCGCGAGACCAAGGGCTCGATGTGGTATCTGCGCTACCCTGTCGAGGGCGGCGGCATGATCGTGGTGGGGACGACGCGCCCGGAAACCATGCTTGGAGATACCGCGGTCGCGGTTCATCCGGAAGACGAACGCTATACCGGACTGATCGGCAAGTTCGTCACGCTGCCCCTGACCGGACGCCGAATCCCCATCGTGGCAGATACCTATTCCGACCCCGAGAAGGGCAGCGGGGCGGTCAAGATCACGCCGGGTCATGACTTCAACGATTTTGAGGTTGGCAAACGCCACGCCCTGCCTATGCCAAGCATCCTCGACGAGGCCGCTGCCATCTGGCTCGATGAGATCACCAGCGAGCTGCAGGACATCGAGGGGCTGTCCTCGATCGCCTTCGTGCGCTCTCTCGAAGGCAAGGATCGTCTCGAGGCACGCAAGTTGATCGTCGAGGAACTTGAGCGCCTCGAGCATATCGAGAAGATCGAGCCGCACACGCTTCAGGTGCCGTACGCCGAGCGTGGCGGGGCGATTGTCGAGCCGCGATTGACGGAACAGTGGTATTGCGATGCCGCTACTCTCGCCCAGCCCGCCATCAAGGCCGTGGAAGAGGGCCGAATTCGCTTCGAGCCTCAGCAATGGGAAAACACCTATTTCGCCTGGATGCGCGATATCCAGCCCTGGTGCATCAGCCGTCAGCTCTGGTGGGGCCATCGCATTCCTGCCTGGTATGGCCCGGAAGGCAGCGTGTTCGTCGCGCGCAGTGAGGAAGAGGCATTCGAACAGGCGCGTGCGCAATTCGGCGCTGAGGTCAGTCTCACCCGCGACGAGGATGTGCTCGATACGTGGTTCAGCTCTGCACTCTGGCCTTTCACGACGCTGGGCTGGCCCGACAAGACGCCCGAACTCGCCCGGTACTATCCGACCAGCGTACTTGTGACAGGCTTTGACATCATCTTCTTCTGGGTGGCCCGGATGATGATGATGGGTCTGCATTTCATGGATGACGTACCCTTCCATACGGTGCTGATCCACGGTCTGGTGCGTGACGAGCGCGGCCAGAAAATGTCCAAGAGCAAGGGCAATGGGCTCGACCCGCTCGATCTCGTGGCAGAATTCGGTGCAGATGCCACGCGTATGGCGATCTGCGCTTTGACCGGTCCCGGTCGTGACATCAAATTTGGCCGCAAGCGCGTCGAAGACTACCGTACTTTCATCACCAAGATCTGGAATGCTGCACGCTTCTGCGAAATGAACGGCGTCAAGCCGGTCGAGGGGTTCGATCCCTCTGCGGTCAAGAGTGTTCTGGGGCGCTGGCTCTTAGATGAAGCGTCAAAGGCTGTCAGCGCAGCCCGTGGCGCCCTGGATTCCTACCGCTTCGACGAATACGCGGGTAGCTGCTATCGCTTTGTCTGGAACGTGTTCTGCGACTGGTTCCTTGAACTGGCCAAGCCCGCCTTTGCCGCCGAAAACACGCCGGAACAGGACGAGATTCGGGCGGTTGCCGCCCATGTGCTCGGTATGATCCTGCAGATCATGCACCCGGTCATTCCCTTCGTCACAGAGGAACTCTGGCAGTCCTTCGGTTTCGGCGGCAGCGTTGCGCAATCGGCATGGCCCGCTCTGCCGCAGCCTCAAGGCGCAGGTGAGGCGTCTGCGGAGATGGATTGGGTGATCCGTCTGATCAGCGAAATCCGCACGCTGCGTTCGGAAATGAACATTCCTCCGGCTCAGATGGTGCCGGTGCTTCTGCGTGATGCGACTCCAGAAACCCTCGCGCGTGCCGAGAGCTGGGCTGCGGTCATCGGCCGCATGGCGCGTGTGGCCTCGGTCTCACCCTTGGCGGGTGAACCGCCCAAAACCGCAGCGCTGACCGTGATCGACGAAGCAACGCTCGTTCTGCCACTCGAGGGGCTGATCGATATTGCTGCCGAGATCCAGCGCCTGGAGAAGGAAATCGATCGTCTGGGCAAGGAAATCGACAAGGTCGAGCGCAAGCTGGGCAATGCCGATTTTGTTGCGCGCGCCAAACCGGAAGTCGTTGACGAGAACCGTGATCGTCTCACGAGCTTCACCCATGATCGCACTCGGCTACAGGCAGCCCTTTCCCGTCTCTCCGGCGTCTGAGATGAATGGGGCGTCCTCCATGGGACGCCCCTCTGGTCCCGAGGTGAGGCGCCCCGCACGGATCTTGGGAAGGCCGCGAATGGCGCTTTGATTGATTTGGCGCCGCTCGTCAGGACCGTTTCAGGCTCATGCTTTTCCACAAGTAGTAAGATTCATTTCCGAGGGCCTTTTTTGAACCTGCGATGATTCCCTCTCGGGAGAGAATTTCAACCGTCACTCGAGGCTGATCACACCGTTTGAGCCCGGCATGTCGACGGAATGGGTTCAATCTGCCGTCGTTATGGGGAGAGACGGCGCCTAGATGCCCACGCCTTTCCTGATTTATGCAGTGGAAAATGATCTGTCGCCCGCCCTGCGTCATTCGTGATCCGGAATGTGGCCGTGCAGCCGGTCCGTCCAGGGCTGTCGCCATGCAGGGGCAGAAATCTGATGACACGGTGTCGACGCTTCGCACCACCCCAAAACCTGCGGCTCCGCGTGGGGCGTTGAATGGACGCCGTTTCATTTGTTGCCGCCTCTTTCCTGCATTCCATCCATAAGCCCCCTCGCAGAGCGCCTACGTCCCTGATGCATTGTATTGCGGCGTCCTGAAACATGATTTGAGCCCGAGACCGTCGACCCGGCGTGCTTCGGGGACTCCGAACTTGCCTTTCGCAAGGGGAAAAGCAGTGTCGCGAGATGGCTTGACGACAAACCGAGCCAGCTTCGAGACTTCGTAATTTTCGCAGAGTGGCGGGCGCTGAAGTCTCTTTTCTGCGAACAGGACAAGGAAAACCGCACCTCATCGTCAGGCCTGCCTAGCGGCTTAACCGAGTATCAGGTGCACCGCGTGTAACGGATCGGGATCGAAAGGTAATAGGGCGGTGAAAGGATTTTCGAAAACCTATGCTCAGCATCGCACCACGTCTGATGCAGACGATGCGGTCTGAACCGCTCCCTAGGCTTGACGAGCTTGGCCCAGAGAGAGTCTTCAGTGAAGCCGATGGCGCCTCGGGCAATTCGTATATCCCGCCAAAGTGAGTGCGATCATTTTCGTCGAAAGGCTGCGGTAATTCGAGTGCAGCTTCTGGCTCGATCGAAGAGTCGCTGGTCATGCTGGAATGGGCAGCCCTGGGCGTGCGGGCTCGCACAATCAGTGCCACACCGCACCAAAACTGACGCAGCCAGCAACACAATTTGTTTCCCTCCGAGCGGTTCAGGCGGCAATCTCCGCACCCACTGTCAGTATCGATCGCATGCCTGTCCGCTCTAAGGCGCGCAGGACCGGACGGACTTCGATTTTGGCGCAATGTTCGCGGAACGTTGTCGGACGTGTGGCATAGCCAATAAGATCGATGATAGTGCACCCACCCCGCCTGGCTAGTAGCGCCAGTATCGCGTTGGGCGCCGCCTAGACTGCAATCAACGCGCGACCGGGCTGGCGTAGCTACGCGCCCGCCATGGCAGGGGGCCGCTTAAGATGACGCCTGCCTAGCCACGGCGCGCCCAAAAATCGATGGGCAAACCAGGAACCAGTGTCGCCAAGCTCTGCGCTGAACTCGGTATCAACCGCTGGACCCTTCATAGGTAAGGCACGCGAACAGGGGGAGATCAGGCCTGTCGGCGTGAAACTCATGGCGCGCAAGCTGCGCTTGCCCCGGAAAATTGGCGATCATCTCCGTCGCGATCAGCGCTGCATCTTCGTCATCGATCTCAAAAAGGCCGAAACGAAATCGATATCCCCAGTTCGCGCCATTACCAGCAAAGGAGAGCCGACCCAGCAACGGTCTGATTGAGGTTTCTCGCGCAGCCTGCCACTGCACATCGCGCCTCCAAGGCCGGAAACCCTCGCTCATCTCGACCTGATAAGGCATCGTATCGACGACAGTGCCAATCGCGGTGAACGCCTGGAGACGATCCTTTCCTCCAAAACGTGAAACGGGCGAGTAGTAGATAACACGATCACCTGGCGAGATCTGTCGAAGGGGGGCCGCCTTTCCGTGGCAGACCTGCATGATGCCGAGCGATTTACCGCGTTCAACATGCTCGGCCGAGGCGACAGCGATCCAGTGGCGCATGGCTCCGCTCACTTCTCATCTGCGACTGCGTAGACACGCAGCCGATGCCCATCGGGATCGAGCGCAACGAAACTGCGTCCGAAGCCGAGATCGGTGGGCGGGAACGCGACTGCCGCGCCCTTGGCAATCCAATCGGCATGTGCCTCGTCAATTTTTGCGGCGCAGCTAACCTTGAAACCAATCTCGCAGCCGCCCCCTCCTGTGGTGGGTGTCGGTTGTACGCCGCCCTTGCTCCATACGCCAAGCGTTAGCCCGGAGGGCAGGAGGAAGAGCGCAACGGTCGGACTGGCTTCAAGCGGTTTGATTCCAAGCAGATGGGTATAAAAAGCCGCACTCGCCTCCGCGTCGGCGACATAGAGAAATAAAGTATTGATCTCTGCCATTTTGGTGCTCCGGTCCGGAAGTGGACGAAGCAGAGGCTACTCCACCCTACTGCCAGATTCCGGCAGCAGGATGCGCATGTCGCCAAATCTATCGGATCCCCTCGGCTTCACGCCACTCTTTGAGTAGTGCCTGACGACGTCGGGGATACCGCGCGTCGATCAGTGTGGCCGAGACGATTCGATCGGTGCGGAACTGCCTGAAATCCTGCCGCAGCTCGCACCATCCAAGAAGAACGCGCACAGACTCGAAAAATGCGAGCGCGAACGGCCAGACGATACGCTCCGACGGCCTGCCGGTAGCATCGCAATAGTGAAGCGACAGCTTGCGTTCCGCACGGATTGCCTCCCGAAGCAAAGCTGGCTCAACCCTGTCTGCAAGGATCGTGGTTCCGGGCCCGACCAAAAGAGCCGACGTATCGAGTTCGTTCCGAAGGTGAGCGGGCAATACGGTCGCAATACGGGTCAGTGCGCTTCGCGCCGCATGTTGTAGCGGATTATCCGCACGATCAGCGACCCAGCGCGATCCGAGCACCAGCGCCTCGATCTCCTCCGGCGTGAACATGAGGGGGGGGCAACAGGAAGCCGGGTTTCAGAACGTAGCCGACACCGGGCTCGCCTTCGATTACGGCTCCCAGCGCCTGTAAGCTGACGATATCCCGGTAAAGCGTCCTGATGCTGACACCGACCTGCTTTGCGAGCACCTTCCCGCTTACGGGACGGCGATGTCCGCGCAGGACGTGAAGCAGATCGAAAAGACGTTCGGAGCGTGACATGCTCCACGCATACAGCCACGCCTTCCTGCCAGAAAGTGGCGGCAAATTTGTCAGACACTGCATGGGTCGCTTTACGCACGCTTTCAACCAATCTCTTATTCGTCCCCGTGAGGAGCGAGAAATCTGGTGTCGCACATTGGCAACACAAAGACATAAACGCATTGACTGCGATTGCGAGCGGATTGCACCGATCAAAAGCGGAAGATAGGAACCATTCTCAATTGCAGAATGATTACCCTGTCCGAATGTGGAGACCGCTTTTGTCCAAGAAATGGGTCCGCCCTGCCTATCCCGTGTCCCTGCTTGCCGGGATGACGCTTGCCTGTACCACGGCGCATGCGCAGCCCGTGCAACAGGATGACGATGTCCCGCATCGTGACAAGGTGAAGGGCACGGCTCGACCCGACATCAAGGCAAAACAGCCCGATACCGCTGATGCCGTGTCTGGCAAGGGAGGGGAGGAGCATCTGCTGGTACGTGGCACCGGCATGAATATTCTTCATGAGCCGATCGGGCTGGGGCGTATGCCTGAGGACATCATGCACACGCCGCAAACCGTCAATGCGGTTCCCCAGATCTTGATGCAGCAGCAGAACGTGAAGTCGCTCGATGAGGCTCTACGCAATGTCCCGGGCATCACGGCCTCTGTCGGCGAGGGCGAAGGCGGCATGGCGGGCGACCAGTTTCTGATACGTGGCTTTGCGGCTCAGAACGATATCTATGAAAATGGTCTGCGCGATTTCGGCGTCTATACACGGGACAGCTTCGATTACGACCATATCTCGGTCATCAAGGGCCCGTCCTCCGAGGTGTTTGGTAATGGCACGACGGGTGGTGCCATCAATATCGTAACCAAGGTCGCCCATCTCGGGGACAGCTATAACGCGCAGTTCTCGGGTGGGTCCGGCGAGTATTATCGCGGTACACTCGACGTCAACAAGCAGATCGGTGAGGCCTCGGCCATACGCATAACCGGCATGGGCAACGAGAATAACGTCGTCGGACGCGACAACATCTACTCGCACCGATGGGGCCTCGCCCCCTCTATCGGCTTCGGGCTTGGACGCCGCACAAGCTTCACCCTCGAGTATTTTCATCAGTCGGATAATCGTATCCCCGATTATGGCGTCCCGATCGTCACGAAGCCGGGCGGCACGATTGGTCGTCCCGCGACGGAATATGGACTGAACCGTCATAACTGGTATGGCACGAATTATGATCAGGATGTTTCCAATGTGAACATGCTGACTGCGCGCCTCAATTCCGAAATCAGCCAGCATCTGACGATTTCCGATGATCTGCGCGGCGGGTTGTACGATCGCTATTTTTCGGCATCGCAGCCGGGTTGCGATGCGACCTGCCAGAAGCTGTTTTTCACGAATCCTTCGGCCGCACAGGTCAACAGGCGTGGACATCTGGGCGGGCCCGAACCCTATCAGCAGAATGACTGGTCCGTGCAGAATGTGTTTTCGGCACGTGCCAATTTCCGCACGGGCTTTATCCGTCATCAGATCATCGCTGGCTGGGATGTCGAGCATATCTATGACCGTCGAAAGAACTACGCGTATAATTTCAATGGGCAGAACGGTACGCGCACCGATACGACGAGCCTGATCAATCCCTCGCATGTTCAGCCGGGTCTGCTGCTCGGTGGTTTCGGGCAATATCAGTACGACCTGGTCAATCTTTCCGGCGGGGCAGGGCGCAAACTCTATAAGACCGGGGATGCCACCGACGTGGGCGCGTTCTTCTCAGAGCAGATGTGGCTTGCCCCATGGTTCTCCATCCGCGGCGGGTTTCGCTGGGATCACTGGAACAGTCATTATTCCGCTACCGAGGGGGCGACCGCTTCCGATACGCGCCTGTCCCAGCAGCAGAACACCATCAACCCGACCGTCAGTCTGATGTATACGCCCAGCGACAACACGATGGTCTATTTCAACTGGGCGCGCTCGACCACGCCGCTTGGACTTTACGTGACCAATAGTGCCGAGCCGCTCAAAAGCTCGACCCAGGGATTCAAGCCGGAAAAGGCGAGTCTGTATGAAATCGGGGTCAAGCAGCAATTCCTGCATGGCCGACTGGGCGCGACGGCCTCGCTGTTCCGGCTGGAGAAGGGCAATGCCCTGATGACCGATCCCTCTACCGGAAGTGTGTCGTCGTCGAGCGACAGCCAGCGCAATCAGGGCGTGGAACTCAGCCTTTCGGGCCAGATCACCCGCAACTGGAGCCTGATCGGCACTTATGCCTATTACGATGCCACGACGACGGGCTCGCTGACACCGGCCGATATTGGCAAGCGCATCCAGTATGCGCCCAAGAACATGGCGACGATCTGGAGCACCTATACGATCGCGCCCGACAAGCCCTGGAACCTGACCTTCGGCGGCGGTCTGACCTGGCGTGACTCGGTGTGGCTTGACGCAGCCAACACAGCGCGCGTGCCTCATACGACGGAATGGGATGCCATGATGTCGCATATGGTCGGGCATCGCTGGCGTCTGGCGCTCAATGGCTACAATCTGGCCAATCGTCTGAACTATTCCAATCTGTTCAGCGACCGCGCCACGCCTTCTGTCGGACGCACTTTCCTAGGCAGTATTTCCTTCACCTACTGACGTTGTGGGTTGCGCCGGGATTTTGATTCCGGCGTGTCCGTACTATTTTATCGCCGGGTCGGGGAATCGTTTTCGCGGCGCTCGATTGTCTCTTCTGCCTCGTTCCAGACCCAGTCAGGAGCGCCGTGTCCGATCCTGACGCCTCCGAGCCAGCGTTCTGCCGGGCCAAGAGAGTGCCATTGCCGTTTCCCGGCGAGAACGTCTCTGCCAGAATCGGTGAGGGAGACTTCATCCTCTGCCCAGTTGTTGTTGTCATGACCCGGCTCAATGACGATCGCGGCCTCTGTAGAAGAGCTGAGCGTTTCGAGCAGATCGCGAAACATCAGATCGGCAAGCCACGGCAGGGGTTCAGCCTGTTGCGTGAGTGCTCGAAAAACGGCCCCGGCCGTGCGTGGTCGATCGGCTACGAGTTGCAGAACAAGCCGCTGTGACAGGGCGAGCCCGTCATGCGCCCAGGGATATTCGCGGGCAAACCTCGCGAGCGCACGCCCCAATTCGGGAAGAGGATCTGTCCCCTCGTGGGCAAGGCGCGACAGCGCGCCGGGATCGGGAGCAGAGATCGCGGCCCATGCCGCGCAACCTCTGTTCAGCGCGGCGGGCGAGACGGGCTTACGCTTCTCCCATAGAAGGATCAGCGCCTCGGGCGGAAGCTGCCCAAGGCCGATGAAACGCGCCGCACCGGGATAAGCACCGGCAGAAACCAGATCGAGATGACGCGGTCGATGGTGGGCAAGAACCGCAAGGATGCGCGCAAGGATAACCTGATCGTAAAGATCATGCTCGAACCACAATACCACACGGTCATAGCGTGCCGCCTGGGCTATGGCGTTCTCTTCGAGATGAAGTCGGGTCGAAATCGCCGTACGGTCGAGACCGACATAGCGCCCGACAGAGCCAGCAATGTAATCGGCCCTCAACTCCAGCCAGTCCGGTGTCCGGACTATGGGGCCGCCGCATAACGGATCGGTGTAACTCTGAAAATCCCCTTCGAAACCCGCCTCTCTGAGGGTCGGTTCAATGTCTGTTCCGCACCGCAGATGAAGAGTGGCCAGTCGCTTATCAGGGGCAGGTCTTCCTCGGTCGATACGGGCCCTGGTTGCGATAGATGCCTCGATATGGCGCAAAAGGCGGGGCCAACTGGCGAGACCCAGCTCTCGGGCTATGACGCATTGTGCATCGGCCAGCCGGACGCTGGAAAGGGTTGTCGGCCTCGGGTGAAACCGCGTCAGGCGCCTGGCAGCTTCAGGGTCCTGTGCCTGCAAGGCTTCGAGAAGTTCCTTCGCCCTTTTGCGCTGTTGAGTGAGGTTCAGGCGAAATGCGGCGTAACGGCTCGAATGATCGGACATATTCCGGCCCTTTCCTGAGCCTGTGTCCGCCTGTCAGGCCAGAAAGGGAGGGAGTATGAAAAGCGTATCTGTACTGCTCTGGCGCGGGCGCAGCCCTTTCCGCGGACACGGCGGCTTCGACAGAGCCGGTGCGTAATACTTGCTCAGGGCATTGCCCGAAGTCAATCAGGGGCGCGCTCACCGTCAGACGGCGTGTCGCATGGCGGGTTGGGCGCAATCAGATTTTGCGCTGCAGGGGGAGGATCGGCAGGAAGGCAAACATCGTCTCGAAACTGCAGAAAACTGGCGGCGGGATGGTGATGACTCCCAGCTTCTCAGCGTATTCGCGACGCCAGCCATGCACCCGCCGCCGCAGCACGTCTTTTTGCGAGCGTGGGATATGGCGAATTTTATAGCCATAGGTCGCATGGAACATGAATGTCATCAGGTTGTCGGGATGAAACCCGATGGCCTCAGCGAGTTGACGGCGCAAATCATAGAGAGCTGTGGCCATGGCGGCATTGGCCGGGCGCAGGGGGACCCCGACGAGCGGCGCATGAAAGCGATCCGCGTCGATTTCCATCTCGATCTTTTCCGGAAAATCGAAAGTGGTGGACGCGATGCGCTCGCGCAGGATCGGTGTCGTTTGCGCAAGCGTCACGGAAGGGGAAATACCTGACGGCCAGTTGTTCTTGGCTTTCTGCTCCGGATCGACCCCACCGAGGATGGTCATGTGATAGCTCGATGGTGGGGTCGGGACGATATGGTCCGACCAGTCGCGGCGTATCAGCGCATTCATCTCGAGCATGGCGACGGATAGGGGGTGCGTCTCAGCGAAGGGGCATATCGTCGTATTCCCTGGCCAGAGCCGAGGCTTGCCTTGTGCATCGAACTTGCCCTGGCGGTCTCCGCCGCCATCTGGCATGGGGGGGCCATCGCAGCTCGGCTCTTTATCCTCTGGGGAGGCCGGGGCAGCGCCAGTCAGAAGCGAAGCCCCCAAACCTAGCAGGAGGGTACGCCTGCGTGTGGCAGGTGGGGCAGGGAAGCGGTGCATGGAAGGTATTCCGATGGGCTGGGGCGCTTTTGCCCGCGGCGGGTAACGAGGAAGTATCTCCATGACACGAAATATCACTTTTGTGCATGACAGCTTCACTAAAGATCTGTGAGAAAATAGGGTCTCCGCCTCGGCAATCGTGCCGAAGCAGCGCCTTCCTCAGGGGCGGCTCAATTCGTCCCGGACTGCTCAGCTGTTGCCTGTCGGGGTGTGTCATGCACTGTGGCAATGCCTTCATGGGAAGCGTCGAAATGCAGTCCCAGATCAGGCTGGTTCACTTGCGGTGTCGCGGGTGCAAACAGGAACTTTCCATGATCGAAATCGATCAGCGTGACGTCATGACGGAAAAAGCTCGCGCCCAGAGCCCCCTCGTCGAGATTTTCCAGCACGAGGAATTCTGTCGCACCAAGGTCGCGCGAGCCCAGGCGCAGGCTTTTGAAGCTATGGCGCACCCCGCGCTCCATCGTCCCGAACTGCGTGACCACGGGCTGATCCTTTCCCAGATCCGCTGCCGTAGCCAGTGTGCCGAGCACCATGTCCCTGGGCAGGGCGCTGCGCACAAGGTCCGGGTCCAGCCTGATGCGGACGGGGTGATCATCGATGAGTGCCGTGATGCGAGCGTCCGCGTCCAGATCGATCACCACCGGTTTGTGGGTGAAGAGGCCCTGAGGCCCTGCTGCGCATAGTGGCGCATCGCGCCAGACAAGCAGCCCGAGTTTCTCGTGCGGTACGTCTAGCATGAGCATGAGCCTGAAATGCTGGAGCAAGGGGCGCCCGATAACACCCACCAAGGGGCGGCCCTTCACCAATCTGATCGGCGCGTCCTCCAGGCGTTCGGCAAGCAGGTCGTGAAGGACGATCGGTCCGATCTCGAGCGTGTCAACTTTCGTGATCTCTGTCAGCGTAACGGCATGATCCTGGGCGATCATCCTGTGTGTTGGCCCCTGGGCGAACCAGATCGCCCCCGCATTCCGGACAAAGAGATGGCCGAAGAGCGGGCTCACCACCATGGCAGCGTCTTTCCCCTCGATACGCACCGGAATCACCGGTGCATCGTCCGGCCCGCCAAGGAGCGGCAGGGTCGTGGCGCTCTCGACACAGGTTTCCGCCAATGAAGCCGCGAAACGGGCACGATCTCCTGACAGAGTCTGCGTCTCAGCCTGAGCAGAGGGGAAACCGCATGGGAGCAAACCGCATAGGGAGAGTATCAGCAGAAGAAGCGACGGCTTGGGGCGAGGCATGGGTGTGCTTCTCCTTCGCAAGAGAACGGTGCTTTCAGCCGACGCAGCGCGCCCATTCGGACAGGCCATAGACGAGACGACCGTCTCTCCGGACGGCTCACCTTGCTCATTGTCAGCATAGACGGAGTCGGCAATCGCTCCTGGCATAAGTAATTCTACGCATTTATTCGGAATGATCCCAAACCGTAATGTTTCCTCAGTTTCCGTTAACGCCTCGGGGCGATCAGGAGGATGGGAGACATGCAAAAGGGACGGGCTCGTACCCGCAAAGGTCCGATCGCGCGGCGGAGCGGCGTCATGATGGTCGCCATAATGGGCGCTGGCCTGTGCGCGATGCCGGAGGCCGAAGCATCGGTCACGGTCAATCTTGGGCCGGAACAGTCATTCACGATGGGGGTAGGTGTCAGGGGGCAGTATATGACTGCTGATCCATCGACCCCGGATGATGGCAGTGCGGCCGCTGCCAGCGATCTGCGTATCTACATGGGCGGCCAGATCATCAAGACCGTCAAGGCCACGCTCAATCTGGAGCGCATCCGCGACGGCAACTGGAACGTGCTCGACGGTATCCTGCAGATCGAGCCGTTGAAGGGGCTCAATCTCTGGCTTGGGCGCATGTTACCCGGCAGCGACCGATCCAATCTCGACGGACCCTATTTTCTGAGCACCTATGCATTCCCAATCGTGGCGCAATATCCCGGCATGTGGTCAGGCCGCAATGACGGCGCAACCCTCTGGGGCAAGCTCGCCCATGACAGGTTCCGGTACATGGCGGGCATCTATAAAGGGCATAACTGGGTCGATGGGGGTTCTGGAACAGGTCATAATCCGCTATTCGCTGGGCGTCTCGAGTATAATTTTCTCGATCCGGAACCGTCGCCTGCCTATTACACGGCAAGCACCTATTACGGTAAGGCCGATATCCTGGCCATTGGCCTGGCGGGGCAGTATCAGGTCAATGGCGTCGGCACAGCGTCCCTCAAGGGCGATTACAAGGCCTGGAATATTGATGGGCTTTTTGAAAAGCGCATTGGCAAGAAAGCACGCTGGGGCGTTTATACGCTCGAGGCCGCCTATTATCAGTACCATACCGATGGTGTGAAAGATGTCGCCCCCGGCTTTGGCAATCGCAACCCGGATTATGGCAATATCGGCGGTATCAACAGCGGGACGGCGTTTCTGGTCAGCACCGCCTATCTGATCCCGTGGCGTGTCGGGTGGGGGCGGATACAGCCCCTCCTGCGCTATCAGCAATTCCGATACGCTCATGACCTGTACGGACCAGGCAACCCCAAGACGCGTCAGCTGGATGCAGGCGCGAATTATGTGCTCGACGGACATAATCTGCGTTTCACGCTCGATTATGCCCGGTACACGCCAGCCGGGGCGGCGCAATCCAACGCCTTCCTGCTCGGCATGCAGCTTCAATATTAAGGGGGGCTCACATGATCTTTCGCTCTTATGCTCGCAAGGGCCGCCGCACCCTTTGCCCCGCGAAGCGCGTATGTTTCGGGAAGGGCGCGTTTCCCATGATGGGGGTTCTGATCCTGTCGGTCGTTGTTCCAGCCGCGCGGGCTGTGCCGACCCAGCCAACGCCGTCAACGAGCATTGCAACTCACACCGATCCGGTCGATTGCGCCCATATGCTGTCAGCCGAGGCGCGGCTGATCCATCGTATCAATAAGAGACGGCATGAGCCGCGTCTGCCCGCCAACGCGCCGGGCTATGCTGGTCTGGCGGTTCGGCTGGACCCGATGCCCGGTCTGGGGATCATGCAGGGCGGCCTCTGGACCCCCGAGGCGGGCTGGGAGTCCGATAAGGAAGTGGCCGAAACCCTTGAGGCGCTAGAGAGCCAAAGGCACAGGCTGCATGACTCAGAAGTCACAGCCCATTGTCCTGTCGCACCCTGATCAGGCGTTCAGGCGGTTTTGGCGCCCCGGTAGATATTTTGCAGGTAGAGCGCGAGGGATCCCGCTCTCGACGGCTCTGCCCTTGCGCGGCCTTGGGCTGCGCCCAGGGCCGCGATGAGCGCCTCAGCCCCGGCGCGTGATCTGGCTCAGATCGCGCACGGCGCCGTTGGCGGCGCTCGTGGTCAGCAGACCATAGGCACGCAGGGCCGGAGAAACCTCTCGGATACGGTCAGGCGTCCAGGCGGTATCGCCCCTGGCTTCCATCGCAACGCGGCGCGCTTCGAGCACGTCATCCGCGATGACGGCACGCAGAACGCGGTTCGGGATATCAATCTCGATCTGATCGCCTTCTTCGATCAGGCCGATCAATCCACCCTCAGCGGCTTCGGGTGAGATGTGACCGATCGAGAGGCCCGAGCTGCCTCCCGAGAAGCGGCCATCCGTGATCAGGGCGCAGGTCTCGGCAAGGCCTTTCGATTTCAGATAGCTGGTTGGGTAGAGCATTTCCTGCATGCCCGGTCCGCCCTTGGGGCCCTCATAACGAATGACCACCACATCGCCATCCACGATCTTGTTCGCCAGAATGCCCGATACGGCGTCTTCCTGGCTTTCGAACACACGCGCCCTTCCCGTAAAGGTCAGGAGGCCATCCACCACACCTGCCGTTTTCACGATGGCACCAGCCTCGGCGAGGTTGCCGTAGAGGACAGCCAGGCCGCCATCCTGCGAGAAGGCGTGAGCACGGTCACGCAGCACGCCGTGTTTGCGATCTGTATCAAGCGCATGATAGCGGCTCGATTGTGAGAAAGCCTGGGTGGTGCGCACGCCTCCCGGTGCGGCCAGAAAGCGCGTGCAGGCTTCCTCGTCGCCCTCCAGGATATCCCATTTCATCAGGGCGTCCCTGAGGCTCGGCGCATGGACGGTGTGGGCGCTTGTGTCGATGAGTTCGCAGCGTGCGAGCTCGGCCAGAATGGCTGGAATGCCGCCTGCGCGATGCACGTCTTCCATATGCACGTCGTTCTTTGCAGGGGCGACCTTGCATAGATTGGGCACCTTGCGAGACAGGCGGTCGATATCGGCCATTTGGAAATCGACCCCGGCCTCACGTGCGGCCGCGAGAAGATGCAGAACCGTGTTGGTCGAACCACCCATGGCGATATCGAGCGTCATGGCGTTCTCGAAGGCTGCCTTGGTCGCAATGCTGCGCGGCAGGGCCGTGGCATCGTCCTGCTCGTACCAGCGACGGGCCAGCGACACCACGAGACGCCCGGCTTCCAGGAACAGCTCGCGCCGGTCGGCATGGGTAGCCAGAAGGCTGCCATTGCCGGGCAGGGAGAGACCAAGCGCCTCGGTCAGGCAGTTCATGGAATTGGCGGTGAACATGCCCGAGCAGGATCCGCAGGTCGGGCAGGCAGAGCGCTCGATGGCTTCCGATTCTGCATCCGACACCTTCGGATTGGCGGCCGCAACCATGGAATCAACGAGGTCGAGCTTACGATTGATCTCGGGACCATCCAGCTTGCCGGCCTCCATGGGACCGCCCGAGACGAACACCACCGGGATGTTCAGACGCAGCGAGGCCATGAGCATGCCCGGCGTGATCTTGTCGCAATTACTGATGCACACCAGCGCATCGGCGCAATGCGCGTTGACCATGTATTCGATGGAGTCAGCGATCAGCTCTCGCGACGGCAGGCTGTAAAGCATGCCGCCATGGCCCATGGCGATGCCGTCATCCACTGCGATGGTATTGAACTCGCGCGCAATACCGCCAGCTTCCGCAATCGCCCCGCCAACCAGCGACCCCATATCCTTGAGATGCACATGACCGGGGACGAACTGGGTGAAGGAGTTCGCTACTGCGATGATGGGCTTGCCGAAATCCTTGTCCGTCATGCCCGTCGCGCGCCACAGGGCGCGGGCACCGGCCATGTTGCGGCCGTGGGTGGTGGTACGGGAACGATAGGCAGGCATGACACGGATCCAAAGCTGCTGGGGAGGGAGGGCGTGTTGCGCATGAAATGCAATGGCAACACGGCTGGGAACGCATTTTTATTACCCTGTGCGAAATAACGTGGCCAATCGCTTGCCGCAAGGGGAAGTCTGTTCAATCATCGCGCCGCTTGTCATTGAACCAGAGGAAAAACCGCGTGCGCGTAGGCCATTTGACCCGATCCCTGCTTCTTGTGACCTCCTGTCTGCTGGGGACCTCGCAGGCCCTCGCCCAGGGAGGAAACGGTCTTCCCGTCACGCCCGATATGGTGCAGCGTGGCTCCGATATTCCGGCTCACGTCCAGATGCCTGAGACGGCACGCGACTATGTCAAGCAGGATGTCATGATCCCGATGCGCGATGGGGTGAAGCTCCATACCGTCATCGTTATCCCCAAGGCGGCGAAAGACCACGAAGCGCCGATCCTGCTGACACGCACGCCTTATCACGCTTCCGAGCGCGCCGACCGCGTGTCGGGCGCTGCCGAAATGCGCAATGTCCTGCCTCAGGGTGACGGGGTTTTTGTCGAGGGCGGCTATATCCGTGTCTTTCAGGATGTGCGCGGAAAGTACGGGTCGGAGGGCGATTATGTCATGACACGCCCGCCTGTCGGCCCGTTGAACCCCAGCAAGACCGATGACACGACCGACGCCTGGGACACGATCGACTGGCTGATCAAGAACGTGAAGCAGAGCAACGGGCGTGTGGGTATGACCGGGTCGTCCTATGAGGGCTGGACTGTGGTCATGGCGCTGCTCGACCCACATCCCGCGCTCAAGGTGGCCGCCCCTGAGAGTCCCATGGTCGATGGCTGGATGGGTGATGACTGGTTCCATTACGGCGCATTTCGCCAGGGTAGCTTCGACTACTTCACCATGCAGATGACCAAGAAGGGGGAGGGCGACGGCATTCCCCGCCAGAATGCCGATGACTACACGAATTTCCTTGAAGCGGGATCGGCAGGGGATTTCGCGACCAAGGCCGGGCTCGACCAATTCCCGTGGTGGCAGCGTACCAAGGCTCACCCGGCTTATGACGCGTTCTGGCAGGATCAGGCGCTCGACAAGCTCCTCGCACGACATCCGCTGACCGTACCGACCATCTGGGAGCAGGGGCTCTGGGACCAGGAAGACATGTGGGGGGCGATCCATAGCTGGATGGCGCTGCGCAAGGATCACCCCAAGGTGCCGAATATTCTCGTCATGGGGCCGTGGCGTCATAGCGGTGTGAATTATGACGGCTCGACACTCGGCCCGCTCCATTTCAATGGCGATACGGCGCTGTGGTATCGCAGCCATGTCATGCGCCCGTTTTTCGATCAGTATCTCAAGCCGGGCAGCGCCAAGGTCAATTTCGACGACGCGATCATCTATAATACGGGTGATAACCGCTGGGATCATCTGCGCGGCTGGCTTGGTAATTGTGGCGAGAGCTGCATCGGCACAGGCGAGCGCCTCTATCTGCGCGAAGGCAACGGGCTGAGCTTCGAACGCGCGAAGCCCGGAACGGATAGTTTCGTGTCCGACCCGGCCCATCCGGTGCCGTTCATGACACGGCCCTACAGCTTTGCGGATGGCGCGCGGTGGAAGCCCTGGCTGGTGAGCGACCAGCGTTTCGCGGAATCCCGCCCCGATGTGCTGACCTATCAGACGCCCGTTCTCGACCACCCGGTGCGCGTGTCAGGGGTGCCGACGGCCGATCTGTTTGCAGCCACGACCGGCACCGATGCGGATTGGGTTGTCAAGGTGATCGATGTCTATCCGGGCGTCACCGCCGACCGACCCGAAATGGGCGGGTATGAACTGGCGGTGTCCATGGATATCTTCCGCGGGCGCTATCGTCATGATTTCGCGCATCCCGAGGCGATCCCCGCGAACAAGGTCGAGGAATACAAGTTCACCCTGCCTGCAGTGAATCACGTCTTCCTGCCCGGGCATCGCATCATGGTGCAGATCCAGTCGAGCTGGTTCCCCCTTTACGATCGCAACCCCCAGACCTATGTCTCGAACATCTTCGATGCCAAGGCAGCCGACTACAAGAGTGCCACTCATTCCATCGCGCATGGTGGGGCGCAGGCCAGCAGCATCTATCTACCTGTCGTGAACCAGTGAGGCGAGCGTGAGCGAGGCAAGTCTGGAAAAGGCCCTGATCGGGGGCGGGTGTTTCTGGTGCACCGAGGCGATCTTCACCGGGTTGCGCGGCGTCAAATCCGCGCAGCCCGGCTATGCGGGCGGTCGACGCGAAAACCCGAGCTATGAGCAGGTCTGTAGCGGCGCGACAGGTCATGCCGAGGTCGTGGAGGTTGTATTCGATCCGCGTGAGATCGATTACGGCGATATTCTTCGCGTGTTCTACACCACCCATGATCCGACGCAGCTCAACCGTCAGGGAAATGACGTGGGCACGCAGTACCGATCGGTGATCTTTGCGCTCGACGCCGCGCAGGAGGCGACTGCCCGCGCCGTAACGAAGGAGATCGCCGAGTCCGGTATCTGGTCTGATCCGATTGTCACCGAAATTGCCGGATCGGCCGTATTCTGGGAGGCGGAGGAAAAGCATCACGACTATTTCGCCCGCAATCCCGAGACCGCTTACTGCAGCGCCGTGGTGGCCCCGAAAGTGGCAAAGGCGCGCAAGCTTTATCGCGATCGTCTCAAGGCCTGAACAAGCGGCGAGGCCAGGAGGGGGCGCCACCTGGCCTCGGGAATAGAGGTGTGAAAACCCGTCAGGCGAGGCGCGCTATACCAACGCGATAGCGCGCCATGAGGGATTGTACTGCGGAACGGCCAGGTCTCCCGCCCCGGGAGGAAAGCATCGGCCCCTCTCTTTACCGTTAGACGCGATGCCAGAAACCGTTTCGGATTGCCCGAAAGGGTTTTGGCATTTCCTCACGGCCGTGAAGAGAGACCGAAGGGCGGGCGCAGGGCCTCAGGCCTGGCGCCGCATCGGGGGCGTTTCGATCTCGTCAATGAGATAGGGTCCTGCGGCGCGTATCTCGATCGCGATCAGGGCCATGCTGTTTGCTGGACGCTCACCCAGAGGTAGCCAGCCATTTCCGTTCGTCCAGCGCGCAGTCTCCCCATCTGGGCGCGCGTGCCAGCCCTCGAGACGTTCCTCTGTCAGATGGGTCAGAACAGGCTTGCCGCTCTTGCTCTCGAAGATGGCGATGTCGCCCACCAGCACGCCCAGTCTGCGCCTGTCATCCACGAAAGGACCGATCACGTCGCAGGGACGGCTTGCGAAGGAGCAGATCCGGATGGCTATGGTGCCGGCGGGCAGCATGAAGATGACCTGCTTGTTCTGATTGCGCAGGGGGCGGATGATCGAACCATTATCTGCGATCAGATGCAGATTGCTGTCCGATGTCGTATGCGGGGTGAACGACGCCAGGGGCAGGCCATGCGTGTCGCATAGAGCCCTCAAGCGCTCATGGATAGGCTCGACGATTTCCCTCTCGACGCTGAGTGGTGCCGCAGAATCCTCTCCCCAGGTAAGATGGCGGGAGGCCAGCATCGTAATGCCGTCATGAGACTGCAGACGCCTGCGGTTTCCTGTGTCGAGATAGCTCTCGGTCAGTGCACCGATGGCGATGATGACGGAATGTGTTTCGGTCTCGATATGATGATAGGTATAGGCGGTGATCGCCCTGTCGTAGTGGATTGAGCGCCCGTTCACCAGCATACGCGCCGGAATGAATCTGCCGTCCAGGAAGAGACAGTGTTCCGCTGTCACCAGCAGGTCCTCGAAAGGATGATGGGCGCCGAGTGCGTCTTTCTTGATACGGACAGGATAGCCTGCCTCGTCGTCGGGCAGGTCGGTG
This sequence comes from Asaia sp. VD9, assembly GCF_037150015.1. Classification (NCBI taxonomy): domain Bacteria; kingdom Pseudomonadati; phylum Pseudomonadota; class Alphaproteobacteria; order Acetobacterales; family Acetobacteraceae; genus Asaia; species Asaia sp. VD9. The sequence goes on from NZ_JBBCQM010000005.1 coordinate 42,885, forward strand.
CGGACGATACAATGGGCCGTCCCGGCCCAGGACAAGGGACGAACTTCGTTCACACCATCGATCTGCACGATGACGTCCTGACCGATGCGGAGGTTCTCGACGGCCACGCGGCCTTCTGGCGTCTCAATGAGCGTACCAGTGAGGAAGCACACATCGATGACACCTCCCTGGTTGATCATGAAACTGCCACGCCCATCATAGGTCGGGTTGGTGATCACTCCCCCATTATAGACGATGACCTGTTGAGCGCCGTTGCCGACCTTTATGGCGCTGCCGTTCAGGGTGCCGGCCACATCTCCCGGCTCGGAAAAGCTGTCATTGATAGAGCTCCCCCAGATATCAGCATATTCCGAGAAATATCGGTTGTCCTGAGAAATACCTCCGGCGGAGACGACCAGATAGCCGTCATAAACGTTCGAATTCTCAATCACGCCGCCACTGAGCACATTGATATGAATGCCCGTCGCGTTATCGGCAGCAGTAAGGCCGGAGACGATCGCTCCCGAGGTGACGGTCAGCGTTGCACCGCCTGTCAGGTTTACCGGGCCACTCACGACCGTCGTGCCGCTCATATAGCGCGTGACGCCGTTTGCACCTGCGGAAGCCGTCCACATTCCGCCAGATATCGTGCTGGCGCTGTTGCTGAAGGCATAGAGGCTCTTGGGCTTTTCGAGATAGCCACCTGCATCGACCACCGGATTGATTCCGGCGACCGTACCACCCGATACGGACCCACCGGATTTGACGTTGAGTGTCGCCGCTCCGTTGCCGATCTTGATGGGCGCACCATTCAGGGTGCCGTTGACGCTGCCGGGCTCCTGGAAGAAGTCGTTGGTCGAACTGCCATAGAAATCGGCATATTCAGAATAGTAGAAATTATCGTGCGAGTAGCCCCCCGCCGAGACGACGAGATAGCCGTCATAGACAGATGAATGCTCGATGATACCGCCACTGAGTACGTTGATATGGATACCTGTCGCATTATCGGCAGCGGTCAGGCCGGAAACGACAGCGCCGGAGGTGATCGTAAGCGTTGCGCCACTGGTCAGATTGACGGGGCCGGACACGATAGTCGTGCCACTGACATAGACCGTGTTTCCTGTCTGGTCACGCGTGGCAGACCAGAGACCTCCGGAAAGGGTGGGCGCGTCGTTGACGATGGTGAAAGGGGCTACGCTCTCGCCAGGGCCAATATAGCAGCCATTGGCGGTATTGACCGTGGTATTGGACGTGGTGGAGCCAAGCAGCGATCCACCATTGGCGACGTAAACCGATCCGACATTATTGCCCACCGTGAACGGCGTGCCATTGAGCGTACCCTTGACGTTGCCAGGCTCCTCGAAGGTGTCATTCACCGAAGAGCCGTAGATATTCGTTACCTCCGAATAGTAGTGGTTGTGCTGCGATATGCCGCCGGCCGACACGGTCAAGAACCCGTCGAACACCGTCGAATGCGCGATGGTGCCGCCGCTGCTGACTGTAATCGTGATGTCGCTGCCATTATCCGCCGCAACGAGCCCCGACACCACTGCGCCGGAAAGCACAGCCAGGGAACCGCCAACAATGTTAACGGGTCCGGAGATCATTGCTCCACTACTGACATAGAAGGTTTGAGTCCCGCTGAGTACGGCACTCCACGTTCCAGAGATATTCGGAGAATTATTGATGATGGTGTAGGAGTCAGCCACGAATTTGCTCCGCGTTATGTTTGTTAATGGCGATCATACAAAGAAAATTTTATCTGTAAACTAATTATTGACGCAAATATCTCGATATTTACTGAAGTTTGTTTTGTAAAAACTTTTATGTATACCAGTATGGGAACGGTCTGGTTGCCAGCGCGATCGTCATCGCTGTGCGCGATTGAGGCACCTCGGATGAGAAAGAGGAGATCGCGTGAACGGTGTGTTCCGGGCGAAGCGCAGCGCAAGGGCGTGGCGGTGTTTACCCGGGGGAGACAGGACGTAACGTTCTGTTCTGATTTTTCCCCGGGGTCACAAGGATCTTGCGCGCCTGTCCGCGTGCCGCGTCAGATCGCCCGCCGGTAGGAACGGATCGAGGAGGTGCTTCGCGCATGGTACCTCCGGAAAGGTTCCGGGGATTGCCCACCCTGTCGCTCAGAGGCGCTTGCAGATTTGCCGAGGCATGTTGTGCCCACGACCCCTAGATAGCGGCAGCAAGAGCGAAGCGGATGCCTCGGCAAGGGCTCACGCGTTGTCAGTAACTGCCGTTCTCGCGATCAAGCATGAACTGATCGGCTTCCTCATCAAAATCGAAGAGTTCGGTGTAACGTGCCCAGTTCGTCGCGGTCATGAGCGTCTGTTCGGCATAGCTTGGAGACATTGTGGCCTCCAGCTCCTCACGGAAGCGATCGGCACCCGTGCGGTGACCGGATCGTTCGTCCAGCACGGCCCGTATGGAACGGATGAGCGGGATGTGATGCAGCAGGGCGGCCCGCATGATCTCGCGTCGTTCGTCCTGGTCGGCCTGCACGAATCGTGCGCCCGCTTCGGTCATGAGGATATCCCCGTCTTCCAGTTCTGCCAGTTCGAGAAGTTGGAGCGACTCTCCGAGCGGAAACAGATCGTCCAGCGCCATCTGGAGACGCTCGGCCAGATGTGGCAAGTCGGCCCGTCCGTTGAGCGGCGCTGCGGCCAGTGTTTCCAGTAGCCCGACCAGCACATTGATCGGGATCGGTGGTAGCACGAGCGCCATGGGGTTGGGGGGCGGTGCGGCAATGCCGGTTTCCAGACTGGCCTCGGACACCAGAGGCGCGCGACGGGTCATCAGCGTATAGATGTGATCCACGAAATGCCTGAATTCGGCGTCGTCACGGTTACGCGGGTGGGGGAACGGAACCGCGAGTTCATGCGAAACGCGTCCCGGATTGGATGAAAAAAGCAGGATTCGATCGCACATCAGAACAGCTTCTTCCACGTTATGTGTCACAAGCATCATCGCGCGTGTCGGCAATCGCTTTTCTGACCAGAGTTCGATCAGATCGGTCCTCAGATTTTCCGCAGTGAGCATGTCGAGCGAGGCAAAAGGCTCATCCATCAGCAGCAGATCGGGCTGCATGACCAGGGCTCGGGCCAGCCCCACGCGTTGCTGCATGGCTCCCGAGAGCTCTTTGGGAAGGGCATTCTCGTAGCCATTGAGCCCGATCAGATCGATGATCTCGTCGCAACGTTGCTCGCATTCGAGGCGGGGAAGTCGTTTTGCCTCAAGACCCAGAACGATGTTTTGCTGAACGGTCAGCCAGGGGAAGAGTGCGAAAGACTGAAACACCATCGCGATATCAGGCGTGGGACCAGAGAGAGGCTTGCCTTTCCAGATGATCTCGCCGGCACTTGGCGCCGTGAGACCCGAGGCGATCCGAAGCAGAGTGGATTTTCCCGAGCCCGAGCGCCCGACCAGCCCGACGATCTCACCCGCATGGAGGTCGAAACTGACATCCTCCAGCACAGGGAGATCTGTACTGCTCTCCTTTTGATAGACCTGAAGGCAATGGCGGATCGAGAGCAGGATCTCCTGCATGACGGACTCCATGGTCATTTGAGAGAGGTCTGGATACGGCGCCTGATCTGCATCCGCAGGGGATGCCATACCAGGAACTCGCCCAAGGCAATGCAAAGGGTCAGAACGGCCGCGCCCAGCACGACGCGAGGCAGGTCGCCAATCTCGATCGCCCGCGCCACATAGGCGCCGATACCGCCGCCATCCTGGCTCTGCAGTGCCCAGGAGGATCGCTCCGCGAGGATAAGCATGGTCCATCCAGTGGCGGAGGCCATACTCACAGCGTCGAGGAGCGCAGGTGCCAGACCCGGGAGCAGTACGCGGCTCCACCAGAGCCAGCCACGGATCTGCAGGTTTCGTGAGGCCTGAAGCAGGTCGGGCGGATAGCTTCTCATACCGCGCAGGATTTGCGCCAGCAGAAGCCACTGAATGAAGAAAAAGCACAGGACCAGTGGCCAGATCATCCTGGTAACGCCAAGAGCGACCATCGCAAGGCACAGAACAGGAAAGAGCGCATTTTTGGGATAAAGTGTCAGGAAACGGGCGAGTCTCCTTGCGGGTCCGGCACGGCGCGCTGAAAGACCCAGCCAGACCCCCACCGGCACCCAGAGCGCCATTGCCAAGATCAGCGCCAGCGTCATGCGTAGCGCCGAAACAACGCTCTGTTCCGCGACGATCAGCAGGTCGCGCAGGTCGAGCGCATGGTGCCGATAAAAGAACGCCACCACGATCAGAAGCAGGAAGAGGACCGAACTGAGGGTGAGCCATCGTGAGGGCGCGCGTGTCAGAGGGGCCGGGCGAAAGCCCGTGCCGCCCAGCCTCAGATCCCCCAGCCAGGCGAGGCCGCGCCTCAGTGTCTCGCCAGCGCGTTTCAGCGCGCGGGTGCGCCGCCAGAATCTGAGCATCCAGGGATCCGCAGCCTGATCGAAGATCGGCCTCAGCCGGTAGCGGTCGGCCCAGATCTGCCAGGGGAAGACGAGGCAGGTATCATAGAGAAAGGCGAGCACACCGATGAGTAGGGCTGCAACTGCCGTCTGCCAGAATGAGCCCATGGCGGCGGCCTGCGCTGCGTGGGTGCCAAGACCCGGGCGGGACGGGAGCGCGCCATCGACCGGAAGCATCTCAGCCGCAATCAGCAGGCACCAGGCGAGAGGCATGGCGCGGGCAAGGGCAGTCACGCTGTCTGGAATGGCGTAAGGGGCCTCGAGCCGCCACAGGCGCTGCCAGCTTGTAAGGCCCAACGCGCGGGCTGCTTCGTCGAGCGCCCTCGGGATGCTCGCCCAGGCAGAAAGCGCTGCGCTGGCGACGGGTGCGGCCAGACAGAGTGACGTGACACCGATGGCGGAAGCCTCAAAGCCTAGCAGATGCAGGAAAGGCAGGAGGCAAAGAAGGGGCAGCATGTGCAACCCGCCAAGGGCGGTACGCATCCCCCCCCCGACGAAGGGAATCTTGGCGGCGGTAAGCGCCATGATGGCGCCGATCAGCACCCCGAGAAGGGTCGCCCCAAGCATGCGCAGGAGGCTGTGGCCAATATCTCCCATAAGGACGCCAATCCCGGCGAGCGACCTGAAATGGGGCGCCATGAGGGGGTGGTGATGAAAGGGGACGAGATGAACCGGCAGGAAGCGGGAGAAAATGGCAAGAGCGGCTACCACGACCAGCGTGCCGACGAGCGATGCCGTCAGCCCCGTTTTTCTGTCCGGCCCGCGTGTGCCGCGTCGCGCCCGTAATGGCGACATGCTCTCCTTCCTCGCGCCCGTGGCGTATCGCTCGTGTCAGGGGGTACGGGCAATACCCGTGCTACCGAAGCCACCAGCGCCGCGCGCGGTTTCATCCAACTCGGAAACCTCGACCCATGTCAAACGAATGACGGGGGCCAGCACGGCCTGAGCGATCCGCATGCCTCTGGTGATGACGAAATCCTCATCACTCGTATTGAGAATGATGATCCCGATCTCTCCCCGGTAATCCTCATCGATCGTGCCTGGCGTGTTTGGCAGTGTAATGCCGTGCTTGAGTGCCAGTCCCGATCGTGGGCGTATCTGCAGCTCATAACCAGCCGGTAGGCCGATTTTCAGACCTGTCGGGATCAGCGCGCGCGCACCGGCCTTGACGATCATGTCGATGTCGATGGCTGCAAGCAGATCCATGCCTGCAGCCCCGCTGCTGGCATAGTGAGGGAGGTCGAGCCCCTGGGCGTGAGGAAGCCGGACGAGTTCGACGGGGAGCGGTGACATGAAGTCCTACCTCGGGGATGAAGAGAGATGATCGGCGATAAGACCGGCCAGCTTTGCCGCGATATCGACCTTGGGCATCGAGGGCCAGGGCTGGGCGCCGGTTTCGGTAACGAACAAGATGCGGTTATGATCCCCGCCGAAGATACCGGAATCAGCTCCGACATCATTGGCCAGCAACCAGTCGCAGGCTTTGCGGGCACGTTTGGCGCGAGCATGGGCTTCGAGTGTTTCCGTCTCCGCCGCAAACCCGATGACGAGGGCAGGGCGCGCGGGGCCGGGGCTCGCAAGCGTAGCGAGGATGTCGGGATTTTCGACCAAAGCGAGGCTGGGCGTCGCGCCCTCCTGCTTCTTACGCTTGTGCTGCACGGTATCGGCCACACGCCAGTCGCCGACGGCAGCTGCACATATGACAACATCGGCAGGCAGGGCGGCCCCACAGGCCGCCAGCATCTCCTGTGCGGTCTGGACCGGTAAACGGGTCACGCCGGCGGGACAGGGCAGGGACGTAGGGCCACTCACCAGGGTCACACGGGCCCCGAGGCGGGCACATGCGGCCGCAATGGCGTAGCCCTGCTTGCCCGAGGAATAATTGGCGATGAACCGTACCGGATCGATCGGCTCATGGGTCGGGCCTGCTGTCACGAGGACATGCCTGTTGGCAAGTGGCCTTTTCGGAAACAAAGCGGTCTCGATCGCTGCCAGGATCGTTTCGGGCGCGCAGAGCCTGCCTGGTCCGTACTCACCGCAGGCCATTTCCCCCTCGTCAGGACCGACAAATCGGCAGCCATGGCGGTGCAACCGCTGCAGATTCTCCTGCGTGGCAGGATGCTGCCACATCCGCACATTCATGGCCGGGGCAAGCAACACGGGCGTATCCGTTGCCAGGAGCAGGGTTGTCGCGAGGTCGTCGGCAAGCCCATTGGCGAGACGGGCCATGAGATTGGCCGTGGCGGGGCAGACCACGATCAGATCGGCACTGCGTGACAGTGCGATATGATCCATCTGACTATCCTCGGCCAATGAAAGCAGCTCGGTATGGACCGTATTGCCCGAGAGCGCCTGAACTGAAAGCGGAGTGACAAAATGCCTGGCCGAGTCAGTCAGGACACATTCGACCGCGATGTCACGCTTGCGCAGCAGCCGGATCAGTTCCAGCGATTTATAGGCGGCGATACCACCGCCAATGATCAGGATGACCCGCGCGCGCATGGTGCGATCAGAGCTTCCAGCCCGAATGGATGGCGGCAATGCCACCAGACAGGTTCTGATAGCCCACCTTTTCGAGTCCGGCGGTGCGCATCATCTCCGCCAGGACATCCTGCTCGGGGAAGGTGCGAATGCTCTCGGCCAGATAGCGGTAGCTTTCTGCATCCTTGGCGATGATCTGGCCCATTTTGGGCAGAACCCCGAAAGACCAGGCGTCATAGACAGGGGCGAGCGCTGCCACCTGCACGCGAGAAAATTCCAGGCAGCAGAATTTTCCACCCGGACGCAGCACGCGGCGCGCCTCGCGCAAAACAGCATCCTTGTCCGTGCAGTTGCGCAGCCCGAACGCGATCGACACGCGGTCAACGCTGCGGTCCGGCAAGGGAATGGTTTCTGCGTCCACCACCGAGAATTCGATATCGCTCAGATAGCCTTTACTGGCCGCGCGTGTGCGCCCGACTTCGAGCATGGCGGCATTGATGTCGGTCAGAAGCACCGGACCACCGTTATTCTTGAGCCAGCCAAAGCTGATATCACCCGTGCCGCCTGCCAGGTCGAGAAGCTTGAGGTCGCGTCGCGGTGCGAGCGTATTGATGAAGATACGCTTCCAGACGCGATGAATGCCGAGCGACATCACATCATTCATGACATCATAACGGCCGGCCACGCTGTCGAACACGGCGCGCACCAGTGGCTTCTTCTCTGCTTTCGGAACAGAGCGATAGCCGAAATCGGTTGTCTCCTCCCTCTCGCCATGGGCTGATTCGGGATGGGGAAATGATGCGTTGTCGGTCATGTCTCTCTGGATATAGTGTCAGCACCCAAGATGCCAGAGCTACCAGAAGTTGAAACGATCCTGAATGGGTTACAGTCGGCGCTCGCGGGGCGCCGCATTATCAGCACCGAGGCGCGGCGCGGGTTGCGATGGCCGGTACCCGACGATCTCTCCATAAGGGCCGATGGCAAGAAGATCCGCGCAGCGAGCCGTATCGGGAAATATATCCTGATCGCCCTCATGCGCGGGCCTACCATACTCATCCATCTGGGTATGAGTGGGCGCATACGGATCACGGCCGGACGGGCACGTTATCAGCCCCAAAAGCACGAACATGTCACACTGACTCTCGATAACGGGACGCGTATTGGCCTCGTCGATCCGAGGCGTTTCGGTTGCTTTCTGCTGCTCGAATCAGGTCGCGAGCGTGAGCATCCACTCCTGCGGGCCCTGGGAACCGATCCCCTCGAACAGGATTTCGACGCGCGCTACCTCTCGGACAAGCTCGGCCGCAAACGGGCGCCCATCAAGACAGCGCTGCTCGATCAGCATGTGGTGGCGGGGCTCGGCAATATATATGTGTGCGAGATTCTCTATCGCGCGCATATCAATCCTGAACGCCTTGCGTTGTCCCTCGATCAGGAGGAAATCGAGCGACTGGCCGCGGTGACCCCCGATGTCCTGCGCGAGGCGATCGGTGCCGGGGGCTCGACTCTCCGAGATTACGTGGACGCGCAGGGCAAGCCTGGGGCGTTTCAGGAATTGCATCGTGTCTACGGGCGTGAAGGGGAGCCCTGTCCGGACTGTCCAGGCTATCCGGCCTGTGCGGGAATACGGCGTCTGGTACAGTCGGGACGCTCCAGCTATTACTGCCCACGCCTTCAGCCGCCACTTTCTTTAGAGGACGCTTGACTGGCAGAGTGAAACTGGACTAAAGGCGAGCCCTCCGCTGGCTCTGCGTCTCTTACGGGACGATTGGCCGGTATGCTTTATCGTCGTCGCAAGGCGACCTAACAAGCCGAACAGAACAGGGCTGAAGAGTAGAAATGGCTAATACCGCCTCTGCGCGCAAGCGCATCCGTCAGAACGAGCGTCGCCGTGAGCGTAACGTTTCCCGCATGTCCCGCGTCCGCACCTTCGTGAAGAAGGTCGAGAGCGCCATCCTTTCGGGTGACAAGTCTGCTGCCAACGATGCCCTGCGTGCCGCTCAGCCGGAAATGCAGCGCGCTGTCGGCAAGGGCGTTCTGGCCGCCAACACGGTCAGCCGCAAGCTGTCGCGCCTCTCCGCGCGCATCAAGGCTCTGGCTTCGGCCTGATCAGATACTCGGGCGGGCCCATGATTGGGGCTGTCTGGTCTGAGCCTCAAGAAAGAACGGGTGTGGTCACGCGACCATGTCCGTTCTTTTTTTTCGCCGGTGGTCCAGCTTTCTGACCTGCCGGTTGAGCTTGCCTCCCGCGACCCGTTTGCCGTATCCTGTCCGCCCTTTAATCAGGCCTCAGGTCGGTCGAATGCAATGGTTCGTGCTGGCTCCTGTCGTGTCTTTTCTTGCAACTCGGGGGAGTGATGGCAGACGAAGGGTCTCATACGGATCTTCCTGCAATGACGGAGACGGTATCCTGCACGACGGGAACCGAACCGGCTCTGGCCTCTCAATGGGTCAAGGTGCGCGAAAGACTGCGTGTCGAGGTTGGTGACGTCGAATACCGTACCTGGCTTCAGCAGATCGTCCTTGGCCCGCTTGAGGAGGACGAGATCACGCTTTTCCTGCCCACGCGCTTTCTGCGTGACTGGGTGCGCGGGCAGTATGGCGACCGTCTGCAGGAGTTGTGGCGTAACGAGAATCGCGCCGTTCACCATGTCGAGCTGCAGGTGCAGCGCGTGGGCGACGCACTCGCCGCGCCGGTTGCCGTCGAGGCGGCTGCACCAGTCGTTGAAGTCGAGGCGCCAGCGTCTCCCGCCGTTGCCGTGCAGGATGCCCGCCACGATCTGGCGGCGCCTCTCGACCCCCGGTTTACCTTCGACAGCTTCGTGGTGGGCAAGCCGAACGAGTTCGCCTATGCGTGCGCCCGTCGCGTCGCCGAGAAGCCTTCGAGCCCCGGCTTCAATCCGCTCTTCCTTTATGGCGGGGTCGGTCTGGGCAAGACCCATCTGATGCACGCCATTGGCTCTGAGCTGACGAGCGGGGGGCGTGTATCGGTGGCCTATATGTCCGCCGAAAAGTTCATGTACCGCTTCATTGCGGCCATTCGTTCACAATCGACCATGGAATTCAAGGAGCAGCTCCGCTCGGTCGATGTGCTCATGATCGATGATCTTCAGTTCCTGATCGGTAAGGACAATACGCAGGAAGAGTTCTTCCACACCTTTAATGCCCTGGTCGATGCCGGTCGCCAGATCGTGGTGAGCGCCGATAAATCGCCCTCCGATCTGTCTGGTCTCGAGGACCGCCTGCGTACGCGTCTTGGCTGCGGCATGGTGGCCGATATCCATGCGACGACGTTCGAACTGCGGATTTCCATTCTGGAGGCGAAGGCCCAGGCTTCTGGTGTGGCAGTGCCGGCGAAGGTGCTCGAATTCCTGGCGCACAAGATCACCTCGAATGTGCGCGAGCTCGAGGGGGCACTCAATCGTCTGATCGCGCATGCCAATCTTTTTGGTCGTCCGGTCACGCTTGAGAGCACGCAGGACGTGCTGCACGATATCCTCAAGGCGCATGATCGACGCGTGACCATCGAGGAGATCCAGCGCAAGGTTTCCGAGCATTGGAACATCCGTCTCACGGATATGTCCTCAGCCCGTCGCGCGCGCGCCGTCGCCCGCCCACGTCAGGTCGCGATGTACCTGGCCAAACAGCTTACGAGCCGCTCTCTGCCGGAAATCGGACGCAAATTCGGTAATCGTGATCATACTACGGTCATGCACGCCGTCTCACGCGTGCAGGAACTCATGGAACGCGACGTCGCTTTCGCAGAAGACGTGGAATTGCTCCGTCGTATGCTTGAGGGCTGATCTTTGCCGCAGCATACGGCTCTGCTAGACTGATTTTTTGTTATTCGGGTGTTCGAGGGTCTACGATCATATGAAATTCCAGGCTGACCGCACAACGCTGATCCGTGCCCTTGCCCATATCCAGAGCGTTGCGGAAAAGCGCAACACCATCCCCATCCTGGCCAATGTGATGCTTTCGATCGAGGGTAATCTGCTGCGCCTGACCGCCACGGACATGGAAATCGCGGTGGTAGAGGAAGTAGCGGCCGAAGGGGCGCGTGATGGCGCAGTCACGGCTCCCGCCAGCGTTCTCTATGAGATCGTGCGCAAGCTGGCCGATGGCTCGATGGTTGAACTCGATCATGGCGGTGGCGATGCGCCTCTTGCCCTGCGTGCCGGACGCTACGCGACGAGCCTCAATGTCCTGCCGGTCGAGGATTTCCCCTCTATGGTCGCGGGCGATCTGCCGCATGAGTTTTCCATTCCCGCCGCGGTCCTGCGTGGCTTGGTGGATCGGACGCGTTTCGCGATCTCGACGGAAGAGACACGCTACTACCTCAATGGCATCTATTTTCATGTCGCCAAGGACGGGGATGCGCCCAAGCTGCGCGCGGTCGCCACGGATGGACATCGTCTGGCGCGCGTCGAGACCGATCTGCCGTCAGGGGCGGGTGATATGCCCGGTGTGATCATTCCGCGCAAGACAGTGGCGGAGCTTCGCAAGCTGCTGGATGAAGGGGCTGGGGCTGTTCAGGTCAGCCTTTCCGATACTCGTATCCAGTTCCGCGTGGGTGCGGTCATGCTGACCTCGAAGCTTATCGACGGGACTTTCCCCGAATATGAGCGCGTCATCCCGAAAAACAACGACCGTTTCCTGAAGGTGAACAAGCAGGCCTTTGCAGACGCCGTCGCCCGTGTTGCGGCTATCAGTCAGGAACGTTCGCGCCCGGTCAAGCTTGCTGTGCAGACCAATCTGCTGACACTCTCCGCGATCAGTCCCGATCAGGGGATGGCAAAGGAAGAACTCGATGAAACGAGCGTTTCCTATGACGGGCCGTCTCTCGAGATCGGGTTCCAGGCGCGTTACCTGAATGACATCACCGATCAGATCGATGTCGAGGCAGAGTTCGCCTTTGCCGATAGCGCGGCACCAACGCTTGTGCGCGATACGAATCTGCCGACAGCACTTTATGTGCTGATGCCTATGCGCGTCTGATCCAGGCGTCGCTTTCTCCCCTTGCAGATCACCAGGCTCGTCCTCACCAATTTCCGTAATTATGAGCGTCTGGCCTGGGCGCCCCAAAGCAGTCTTGTTGTCCTCACCGGTGAAAACGGTGCGGGGAAAACGAATCTGTTGGAAGCACTCTCTCTCCTGTCTCCCGGCAGGGGGCTGAGGGGCGCTTCCAACGGCCAGATACAGCGTCACGATGGGGGGGCTTGGGGCGTCGTCGCGAAGCTCAGTTCAACGTCTGCACCGACACTCGATCTCGCAACAGGCGTCGACCCGGGTAATTCTGCGCGTCGCGTCTTCAGGGTGAATGACACACCCATACGCAACCAGACCGAAGCGGCCTCATATTTCGCCAGCACCTGGCTCACCCCGCAAATGGACAGGCTTTTCACGGATCCTGCGTCCGGGCGCAGGCGTTTCCTGGACCGACTGGTTCTCGCGCTCGATGCGAACCATGCCCGTGAAAGCGCGGCGCATGAACGCGCAGTTACGCAGCGCAATAGACTCCTCGCGACCCGACCCGATCAACATGCATGGCTTGACGGGATTGAGGATAGCATCGCGCGTCATGCCATCGCTCTGACGGCTTCCCGTCTGGCGCTTACTGAGGCAATGAATTGCGCTCCGCTCGAAGACGGTACGGGGTTTCCCGTTGCCCGCCTGCGTCTCGTCTGCGAGTTGGCGGAAGCGCTTTCTGCACAGCCCGCTCTCGCCGTCGAGGATGGGCTGCGCGCAGGGCTCAAAGCGTCGCGTCGCGGAGATGCAGAACGGGGGTCGACCTCTCTTGGGGCGCACAGAGCCGATCTTTTACTGGAGGATGCGCGTTCCGGACGTCCTGCCTCGGTGTCGAGCAGTGGCCAGCAGAAAGCGATGCTGGTGCATGCTATTCTCAACCATGCTGCACTCACATCCCAGCGCTTCGGCGCCAAGCCCGTCATCCTTCTGGACGAGCCGATGAACCATCTCGACGCCCTTCGACGGGAGGCGCTGCTTCGGTTTCTTCGCGAAAATCGGATCACTGCTTTCATGACCGGGACAGATCGCGAGCAATTTGCGACCTTGGGTGATGCTGCCGAATATCGGCGCGTGGACGCCGGGCGACTGCTGGACTGACGAGTCATCGCCCGTCAGTAGCGGCATCAAACGCGCAAGAGGCCGAATCAGCGTGGCTTCCCGTCTCTAAATTGTAACAGTTCTGATACAAAAGATCAGCCACTCAGCGCTCCTCGAGGCGCCTCTGGGTTGTCGAGGCCGAGATGGGCAATACTCGTTGACGCTATCAACAGATAGAGTTTTCCTTGATTACTATATTCGGGCAAGATTGACGGTTAATACCGATCATTCTTCTTTCCAGACTCCGGCATTCGTTCCAGGTTAAATCTCCTGCACGCAATAAATACGAAAATCCCACGATATGGGATGTGGTTCTGACTGAGCGTTCAGTTATTTATTATAAATAACGGGAATATCCCCTCTGATCGACGCTGTCCGGCATCAGCAACCGGTTAACCCCGGCATTATATTGTTACTTATCGTCATGGCGTTGCCCCGTACATAAGGTGACAATTATCGTTCATGTCGCAGGAGGGGCTCGTTTGAAGATCGCGTTTCTGTACGTCGCCGAGCCCTATCAATGTTATCATGTCGCGGCGGTGTCTTCTGCGCTCGCTCAACTCCCCGGAATAAGCGTCACCGAGTTCGTCAGCTTTCCCGAAACGGCGCACCATCTTGATCAGATCCGTCTGAACAACGGGCTTTCTGGCAGGATCGAGCGTGGCACGCTCAGAATGCCCACACGTGCCCAGATCCTGCGCCGTCTTCGCAGGCTCGATACCGAGCGTGAAGTCGTGATGCGGGCAAATGTGGGTCAGCTCGAACAGTTCGATGCGGTAGTGGCCACCGAGTATTCAGCCGGTTTGCTGCGGGAGATGGGGCTGAAGCGACCGGCTCTCATTCTGATACAGCACGGGGCAGGGGATCGCGAAGTCAATGACGAGCATCTGATTCGCCATTTCGATCTTTCCCTTGTGTCGGGTCCCAAGATTGCAGAGTCTTTCCTCGCGAAGAAGCTCGCGACAGCGGCGCAGACACGCATCATCGGTTACCCTAAATTCGATGCTGTCGGCGCGGAGCGTTTTGCGCCGCAGGAGAGCATCGGAAACAAGCCCATTGCCTTGTATAACCCGCATTACAAGAAGGGCCTGTCCTCCTACGGGAAGTGTCTCGCGCCTCTGGTCGATGCCGTGAATCGGCTCGACCATTATGAATTGCTGATCGCCCCGCATGTGAAGATTTTCCACAAGGATTTCGGGCGTCGTCGGCGCCAGTTCCAGAAGGTTGTTGGTGGTCGTGTCAGGCTCGATACGGCATCGTCCTCCATGCTCGATATGACCCATACGGCTAGCGCCTCACTCTATATCGGTGACGTCAGCAGTCAGGTTTACGAGTTTCTGGTCACGCCGCGCCCCTGCGTCTTTCTGAATCCTCACGGTGTTGCCTGGCGGGACAATCCGCATTTTCGCCACTGGTCTCTGGGCGATGTAGTCGAGCGTGAGGAGGATATTCTTCCGGCCTTGGCTCAGGCGCAGTCCAGACATGATTTCTACAGGGCGCGCCAGGAAAAGGTCATTCACGACACCTTCGGCCATCAGCCGCGCCGAGGCGCGGCAAAACGGGCGGCGCACTCGATCCGTGAATTCCTTTGTGGCGAGCCTGTCCTCGCCGCTGTGTCTGTCGCCGCCTGATCGCCGCCAGGCCGCAGTAAGAGTTGCTGTGTTGCAGCGGCATGGGAGTCTTGCGACGCAGGCCAGCGGGAAGTGTTGTCAGCCCTGTTCCGGCACTGCGCACTCCCAGAATCTCGCTTTCGGACGCAATATCCTGTTTCCAACCCGGACCGCTTTGGTCTAAGACGACGCGCCAACGGTAGGAAAGCCGCGGGCTTTCCTGATTGATATGCGGGGAGGCTGCGGCAGATGACCACGACCAATGAAACACCGACCGGAATGGCTGGCGAACGGGTTGGTGATTATGCCTCGCGCAGCATTGCACATGAGCGCATCCGCGAAGCCCTTGCTTTTGACGATGTTCTGGTGGAGCCCGCAGCCTCCAACGTACTGCCTGCTCAGGCCTCGACCCGCACCCGTCTGACCCGCTCCATCGAACTCAACATACCGCTGCTTTCCTCGGCCATGGATACCGTGACTGAAGACGCGATGGCGATCGCCATGGCGCAGCAGGGCGGCATGGGCGTGATCCACAAGAACCTGTCGATCGAGGAGCAGGCGGAGCATGTGCGTCGCGTCAAGCGCTTCGAATCCGGCATGGTGGTTAACCCCGTCACGGTTGGCCCGGAGCAGACCCTGCGCGATGTGCATGCCATCATGGCGCAGCACGGGATCAGCGGCCTCCCGGTTGTCATGCCGGGTAGTGGTGAACTGGTCGGCATCCTGACCAATCGCGACATGCGATTCACCAGTGATCTGAATACGCCCGTGCGTGACATGATGACGCACGAGAATCTCGTGACCGTCCGCCACGGTGCCGATGCTGCGGTGGCGCAGGACCTGCTGCACCGCCATCGCATCGAGAAGCTTCTTGTCGTTGATGACCAGAACCGGTGCATCGGCCTGATCACCGTCAAGGATATGGACAAGGCCGAGGCTCACCCGCTGGCGATCAAGGACCAGTTCGGACGCCTGCGCTGTGCTGCTGCGATTGGCGTCGGAGCGGATGGTCTGGCCCGGGCCGAAGCCCTCGTCTCGGCAGGGGTGGATATCGTGATTGTGGATACGGCCCACGGCCATTCGCGCGGTGTGCTCGATACGGTCGCGACCCTCAAGTCCCGCCATGACGGCATTCAGGTGATCGCGGGCAATGTCGCGACCCCTGAGGCCGCCATCGCGCTCGCGGGCGTCGGAGCAGACTGCGTGAAGGTCGGAATCGGGCCAGGCTCGATCTGCACCACGCGCGTTGTGGCCGGTGTGGGCGTGCCCCAGTTCTCGGCTGTCATGGAA
Source organism: Asaia sp. VD9 (assembly GCF_037150015.1). NCBI lineage: Bacteria > Pseudomonadati > Pseudomonadota > Alphaproteobacteria > Acetobacterales > Acetobacteraceae > Asaia > Asaia sp. VD9. Next base: position 58,852 of record NZ_JBBCQM010000005.1, read on the forward strand.
ACCTCTGCGGCCTGCCACGAGGCCGGTATCTTTGCCATCGCCGATGGCGGCATCCGCACGTCAGGCGATATTGTTAAGGCGATCGGGGCAGGGGCCGACGTGGTGATGATCGGCTCGCTTCTCGCCGGGTGTGAAGAGAGCCCCGGCGAGGTGTTCCTGCATCAGGGACGCTCCTACAAGGCCTATCGCGGCATGGGCTCACTTGGTGCCATGGCCCGTGGCTCGGCTGATCGTTACTTCCAGGCCGAGGTCAAGGATTCGCTCAAGCTCGTTCCGGAGGGGATCGAGGGGCAGGTACCCTACAAGGGCAGCATGGCAGCAGTGGTGCACCAGCTTGTAGGCGGTCTGAAGGCCGGTATGGGATATACGGGATCGCCCACTATTGCCGATCTGCAGGTGCGGACGCGCTTCCGTCGCATCACCAATGCCGGTCTGCGCGAAAGCCACGTTCATGACGTGACCATCACGCGTGAAGCACCTAACTATCGCCAGGACTGACAAAAACTTGTAAGCGCGGGGGCATGACTCCCGCCGCCCGCCTTTCCGCCGCCATCGATCTGCTTTGCGCCATCGAGGCTGCCCCCCGCCGTCCCGCCGATGCGACGGCCAACGCCTATTTCCGCGATCGCCGCTATATTGGCGGCGGTGATCGCCGGGTTATCTCCGCCCGCATCTGGGACGTGCTGCGTCAGTGGCGTCGTCTGCACTGGCATCTGCGTGACATTCCGGGCGGCCCTTCGCCCCGAACGCTTTGCGCGGCATCGCTCATTCTGGGCGGAGAGGAGATCGGTACTGTCCGCTCGCTGTTCAATGGTGAGCGCTTCGCCCAGTCACATCTGACATCGCGTGAAGACGCTGCCTTGGCCGCGCTGAACGGGCGTGAACTGAACCATCCGGATATGCCCGGACCGGTACGTCTGGAATATCCGGACTGGTTGCACCCTTATCTTGTACGCGCCTTTGGAGACCAACTCGACGCGGAGATGGCGGCGCTCGATGGTGCAGCCCCACTCGATCTGCGCGTCAATCTGCTCAAGGGGCATCGTGACGAGGCGATCAGGTCGCTGCGCAACGAACAGATCCTGGCGGCACCGTCGCCGCTCTCTCCCTGGGGGTTGCGTCTGCAGGGCCGGCAGAATGTCACGGCGACGCAGAGTTTCCGTGAGGGACTGATCGAGATTCAGGACGAGGGTAGCCAGCTCATCGTCGGAACGCTCGATGCGAAGCCGGGTGAGCGCGTGGTGGATTTCTGCGCGGGTGCGGGCGGCAAGACGCTCGCGATCGCCATGAGCATGGAGAACAAGGGGCAGATCGTTGCCTGCGATGCCTCCTCGCCAAGGCTCGAGGGCGCGGTCAAGCGTCTGCGTCGCGCAGGCGTGCATAATGTTGAGCGTCACCTGCTGACGAGCGGTGATAAATGGGTCAAGCGCCGCGCCGGGGCTTTCGACCGCGTGCTGGTCGATGCGCCGTGCTCGGGCACTGGTACGTGGCGGCGTAACCCGGATGCGCGCATCCGTCTGGTTGAGCAGGACATCCTGGAGCTCAAGGTCAAGCAGGCCGATATCCTCGATCGCGCCTCCAGTCTGGTCAAACCGGGCGGCCGCCTGGTCTACGCGACATGTTCGCTCCTGCCGGAAGAGAACGAAGCGCAGGTCACAGCGTTCTTGGCGCGCAACGATCAGTTCGAACGCGTGGCCGCAGGAGGTGAGATGCTTCCCGAGGCCCTGCGTGGCGAGTCCGGTTTTGCCCTGACCCCGCTGCGTGACGGGACGGATGGCTTTTTTGCAGCCGTCCTTCAGCGCAAGGCCGGATAAGGCTTTCAACGCGATCTAATCCACGACCGGTCAGGGGTGAAGACGTTACCATGGCGCTAGCAATGTTTATCGGGCTGCTGCTCACGCTGGGGGCCGGGATCGGGGCGCAATGGGTGGCCTGGAAGTTCCGTCTTCCGGCCATCGTGCTGCTCTTCGCACTCGGACTGATCTTTGGGCCGGGGCTTGGCATTCTGCATCCCTCTGCTGCGCTGGGCTGGATCTTCCGTCCGCTCGTGTCGCTGCTTGTCGCCATCATCGTCTTCGAAGGCGGACTGCTCCTCGATTTTCGCCAGCTTCGCGAGGCAGGAGAGGGCGTCACGCGTCTGACCATGCTGGCCCTCCCCATTTCATGGGGGCTGGGCTGGGCTGCGGCGCATTACATTGCCCATATGGAATGGGGGGTAGCCGCCCTTTTCGGCGCGATCATCACCGTCACGGGCCCGACCGTGGTGTTGCCTCTGCTGCGCCATAACAAACTCCAGCCGCGTGTCGCCGCCTTCCTGCGGTGGGAAGCTATCATTAATGATCCGATCGGGGCCATTCTGGCCGCCGTTGTGCTTCAGGTGGTCGCCACGCGCGTGCCAATCGGTACGGATGTCTTCCTGACCACCGTTCTGCCCGATCTTTTGGCCTCAACAGCGGAATCGCTTGCCGTGGGCATTCTGCCTGCCTATCTGGTGCGGTACCTGTTCGTACGAGACCTGATGCCGGAGCCGCTCAAGACCCCGTTGCTGCTCACCCTTGCCTTGCTGATCTTCAGCATCTGCAACATGAGCATGGAAGGGGCGGGTCTGGTGGGCGCGACCGTGTTCGGTATGGCGCTGACCAATCTGCATGTGCCCGGCCTTTCCGAATTGCGCCGCATGAAGGAATCTCTGGTCGTCCTCGTGGTGGCGGTGCTCTTCATCATGCTGACCGCCGATCTGCATCGTGACGTGCTGGCGCATCTCTCCCTGCCCATCTGCCTGCTGACCGCCGCCGTGATGTTCGGCGTGCGACCGCTGGCCATTTTCCTGTCCACCATCGGCACGGGGCTGAAATGGCAGGAGCGGTTGTTCGTGGCATGGATCGCACCGCGCGGTATCGTGGCCGCTGCCGTGGCCGGTGCTGCCGGATATCGTATGACCGATGCAGGCTATCACAGTGCCGACCTGATCATGCCGGCCGTTTTCGCCATCATCGGCGGAACGATGATCTTTCACGGTTTCTCGCTGCGCCCGATTGCCCGTTACCTGAAGCTGACACTCTCCAATGAACCCGCTCTGGCCATTGTCGGGGCGTCACCCTGGTCGATCGATCTGGCAAAATGCCTGAGTGGCAACGGCATTCCCATTTTGCTCGTTGATAACCGCTCAAGTGCGCTGATTCCGGCCATGCGTAAGGGCGTGCCCGTGCTGCGCGCTGAATTGCTGTCCCAGTATGGGGAGGAGGCGCTCGAGGAGCGCCCAGCCGATTACCTGATCTCGACCACGGCAGATGCGATCTATAACGGGCTCGTATGCGCTCATATGGCTCCGCATATGGGGCGTCAGCGCGTCTTTCAAATCAGCCCCGGCGTGGCGCGCCTCGATTTCTATCATGGGTTGTCACGTGATGCGCGTGGCAAACTGCTGGGCGATCCCTCCTGGAACTTCACCCTGATCGACATGCTGTTCGAGAAGGGATGGCGATTCATGACGGCTATGGCGGATGAGGCGAGCGCCGCGGGATTCGGATCTGTACAGAACCGCCTCGATTTCCTGTCCATTCGTCGGGGGCAGTCGATCACCATCCGCTCTGCCGAGGACGAGTTTCCGGTCAGCCCGGCAATCGGGGATATGCTGGTCTATATGGCGCCCCCTGCACCGCCGCCGCCGGTTGTTTCGACCGAGGAGTTGCAGACTCAGGCCTCCGCCGAGGCCGGTGCAGGAGAGACTGCGGGCGCGACATCAGCGCCTTCGCAAGGGGGCTGACCCGAGGCTGCGCGGCGCAGGGCACGGGCGATCTGCGCTTTCGACCCGCGTTCACCTCTCTGCACCAGCGACGGAAGACTTATCTGGTGCGGGAGGCACCGTTTTCGGTGCCTTGGCAATGCAGCGGGGCGGGAGGAGACAGGTCCCGCGGGCCCCGAAGGATTTCAGTCCGCGCGTATTTCGATACCTGGCTCGCCTGTCTGAATCAGAGCGCGCAGCAATGGCTCGGTCAGGGCAATGCACCCTTCGGTCGCGCCGCTTGCCGGGGGGAGGTGAAGAAAGATCGCCGAGCCCCGCCCGGCAATCACCGGATCATCGTTCCAGCCGAGAATGACGCACAGGTCATAGCAATGATCGTCACGCCACAGCCGTTCATGGCGTCCCTCATGGGGCAGGGTGATCTGGCGGTTGTAGTCCCGGTGTGAGGGGTCATCACACCAGCCGTCATCGGGAGCGAGCGCCTCTACACGCAGTCGGGTGAGGGGGCGTGAAACCCGGTCGGCGCGATAAAAGACGTGTCTGAAAGGAAGGAAGCCGACAGGGGTCGCCTGGTCTCCCTCGCTCTTGTCCGAGCGTAAACCGCCACGTCCGATCAGCGCCGGAATGGCCTCTCCATTGATGAAAAGCATCGCTGAAGCACCTGAATTATGTCGCAAGATGACACTCATGTCACAAACCTCACGTCTGAACATTAATTTATGGGTAAATGGCGTCTAAAGACCGGTATCGCGCGGTCTGGGTGTTCCGATCGGATTGGCGTTGTCACGATATCCGTGTAAGGCTCACGGTCAAAACAGGGATCTACCTTCCCACGGAAGTCGGGTCCTGGCTCTGGGGCGTCGCCCCAGCTGGTGAGAGAAGAATATACATGCCTGGTCCGCGTCCTGTCCTTATTGTTGACGATGACGATACGCTTCGCCAACTCCTTGTCGAACAGCTCAAGCTTGAAGGCGAGTTCGACCCCATCCAGGCCGTTTCCGTTGCCGACGCCAAGGAGAAGCTCGCTGTTCCCGACGTCCGCGTCGATGCGATCCTTCTTGACGTGACGCTCCCCGATGGTGACGGGCGTGATTTCTGCGCCGAGTTGCGCCGTCAGGGCATTCGTATGCCGATCATTATCCTGACCGGCTCGGATGATGAGGCCGATGTGGTGCGCGGGCTCGATGCAGGGGCCAATGATTACGTCGCCAAGCCCTTCCGCATCGCCGAGCTTCTGGCCCGTCTGCGCGCCCAGCTGCGTCTGTTTGAAAACAGCGAAGATGCAGTCTTCCCGATTGGACCGTATCTTTTCCGTCCGTCGTCCAAGATCCTGCAGGAGCCGGCGAAGAACCGCCGTATCCGTCTGACGGAGAAGGAAGCAGCTATTCTGAAGTATCTGTATCGTGCGGGGCATCGCCCGATCGCGCGTCAGGTCCTTCTGAATGAGGTCTGGGGCTATAACGCTGCTGTCACGACGCATACGCTCGAGACGCATATCTACCGCCTGCGCCAGAAGATCGAGCCCGATCCGGCCAATGCTTCCCTGTTGCTCACTGAAGGGGGCGGTTATCGCCTTAACCCGGAAGGTAGCGACGCCCTGATGGGCTAAAGACAGGTCATCGACCTCGTCGCCGCCGTCACGGAATGTGCGATGAGGCGGGGTCGTATGCGTTTTGCCCGAACTGGGGGGCGCACGGCTTTTTCGTGCCAGCTGAAGGCTCATGCCTTCGGTGCATTCTAGACGGCCCGAGGGCAGTGCGTTTTCCCCGGCATCGCGCCGTCTCTCTCTGACGGGGACAGGCGACATCCCGCGCTTTCAGTTGAGATCGAGATCGAGATCGACGACGACGGGAACATGGTCCGAAGGGCTGTCCCAGTCACGAACATCCCTGAGAACCTGGATGCCGCGCAGCGCAGGCTGAAGGTCCGGGGTCAGCCAGACATGATCGAGGCGGCGGCCGCGATTGGACAGCTTCCAGTCACGGTTGCGATAGGACCACCAAGTGTAGAGCTTCTCTTGGGGAGGGACGATCAGACGCATGGCGTCGATGAATCCTGTCTCCTGCCAGGCAATGAGCCGTTCGATTTCCGGTGGTGTGTGGCTGACCACCGTCGCAAGCTGCTTGTGGCTCCATACATCATGTTCGAGCGGCGCAATATTCAGATCGCCCACCACGATCGAGCGCAACGGCGGCTCCTTGCGGAACCACGACGTTACCTCGTCGAGGAAGTCCAGCTTATGGGCGAACTTATCATTCACCGACGGGTCCGCGATATCTCCGCCGGCAGGGACGTAGAAGTCATGGACAATGACGGGCCCCGTGCTGGTCTGCATCACGACGCCTGCATGACGTGTGTCGCTCTTACCGCACCAATCCGGCGTCGCCTCGAGGGGCCTGACTGGATGCTTCGAGAGAATGGCGACCCCGTTATAGCCCTTCATGCCCAGAAAATGCTGATGGGCGTAGCCCAGCGCCCGCAGGGCATCGGCCGGGAACAGCACGTCAGGCACCTTCGTCTCCTGCAGACAGATGACATCCGGGTGATACGCCTCACTCAGGCGCGCCAGGAGAGGCAGCCTGAGGCGCAAAGAGTTGATATTCCACGTTATCAGCCGCATGGGCGCCACCCTTCAGACATTGCGCGAAAGGCAGGAATGCCTCTTGCCCCGGCGCTGCATTAAACCATTTAAAGCAGTATGACATCCGACATTCACACCGAGCTCCTCACTCTCGACTCCCATATCGATATCCCCTGGCCCGATCGGGGCGATTTCGCCACCGGCTCCCCCCTGCGCCAGGTGGATCTGCCCAAGCTGCGTGAAGGGGGGCTCAAGGCCGTTTGCCTAGCCGCATATATTCCCCAGACGCGCCGTGACGATGCCTCACGGGAGGCGGCCTGGGAGCGCGTCCAGGCGATGCTTGGCGTGATCAACGGGCTTCAGGATGACCGGGTCGCTGTCTGCCGCCGCGTTGAGGCTGTGCGTGGTGCCGTCGCCGAAGGGAAGGTGGCCGTCATACCGGCGGTCGAGAACGCTCACGCACTTGGCGGCGATCTCACCCGTGTCGACCGGCTTGCCGCTCTGGGCGTGCGTTACATGACGCTGACTCATAACGGTCACAACGACCTCGCTGATGCGGCCATTCCTCTCGCGGCTCTCGGTGACGAAACGACGCTCCATGGGGGCCTTTCGGCACTCGGGCGACAGGTAGTCGCCCGCATGAACGCGCACGGAATACTCGTTGATGTCTCTCACGCGGCGAAATCAACCATGATGCAGGCGGCGGAGCATTCGACGCATCCGATCGTGGCCAGCCACTCCTGCGCGAGGGCTCTCTGCGATCATCCCAGGAATCTCGACGACGAGCAGCTTCTGCGTCTGCGCGACAGCGGGGGGGTCATCCAGATCACCGCCATGTCCTCCTTTCTCAAGCCAAGCGCGGAAGGGCGGGCCTCAGTACGCGACCTCGCGCGACATGTGCGCTATGTGGCAGAGCGCATTGGCATCGTGCATGTCGGGGTTTCGTCCGATTTCGACGGAGGGGGCCAGATCGAGGGCTGGGCGAACGCGGCCGAGAGTATGCGTGTCACCGAGGCACTTCTGGCCGAAGGCTTCAGCGAGACCGAGCTGCGCGCCATCTGGGGAGGCAATTTTCTGCGCGTTTTGCAGCAGGCCGAGCCTAGGTGAAAGAAACTTCGAACAAAACGAGATCGTTCTCACCGCTGTGACATGAAATTTGTCCACTTTTCTGCCTGATCCGGGATTGACTCGCTGCAATTCCAAGGTCTTGGCGATGTTTCTCCCCAGTGGATTGGCAAAATTGTTTGAAATCAACATGTTATCTGTGAGTGCACAAAATTTAGGCAAAGCGTCGCAAAGCGCGCCAAACCGCGCCCGTCATCAATTTGTCACGCGATCCCCCACAGACTTATCCACATGTTCCGTGGATGAAGTTTGGGAGAGACACACGACCCGGGGGCGGATGTGAACAAGGTGGTACAGCACGGAAAGGAGCAGTCAGGATCAGATGCTTCCCCCTCCATTAAGGAGGGGCCGGAGGCTATCCGCGAGGCGCTCAAGACCATCCCGTTTTCTCCCGGTGTCTATCGGATGCTGGGTGCCAAGGGGGAGGTGCTCTATGTCGGCAAGGCCCTGAGCCTGAAGAAGCGCGTCTCGTCCTATCTGCGTCTAAACCAGTTGCCCGAGCGGTTGCGGCGGATGGTCGGGCTGACCCACTCTATGGAGATCGTCACGACGCGAACGGAGGCGGAAGCGCTTCTGCTCGAGGCGAACTACATCAAGAAGATGAAGCCGCGCTTCAATATCCTGCTGCGTGATGACAAATCCTATCCCTGGATCATGCTCACAGAGGGCCATGATTTCCCTCAGATTACCAAACAGCGCGGTCGTCCGATCAAGGATGCCACCTATTGGGGCCCATTCGCCTCGGCCTGGGCGGTCAATCAGACGCTCAATCTGATTCAGCGCAGCTTCCTGCTGCGCTCATGCAGCGATTCCGTTCTGAACACGCGCACACGGCCCTGCCTGTTGTTCCAGATCCGGCGTTGCTCGGCGCCTTGCGTGGATCGCGTAACGCCCGCGCAATATGCCGAGCTCGTTGACGAGACCAAGCAATTCCTCTCGGGCAAGAGCCAGGATGTGCACAAGACCCTTGTCGAGGAGATGGAAAAAGCGTCTGAGGCGCTCGAATTCGAGCGTGCTGCGGCGATACGCGACCGTATACGCGGCTTTTCCAGTATGCAGGAATCAGGGATCATCAACCCGGCATCGATTGGGGACGCCGATATCATCGCGCTCTGGCAGCAAGCCGGGAAGACCTGCATCCAGGTCTTCTTCATTCGCAACAGCCGCAATAACGGCAATCGAGCCTTTTTCCCGGAGCATGCCGAGGATGACGGTGCAGGCGATATCCTCGCGGCTTTCCTGCTACAATTTTACGACGACAAGCCGCCGCCGCCCCAGATCCTGCTCAATAGCGATCCGGCCGAGCTCGATCTCGTCTCCGAGGCCTTGAGCCTCAAGCGTGGCAGGAAAGTGGAGCTGCTCCAGCCGCAGAGAGGTGAACGCAAGGATGTGGTGCGCCATGCCGAGACGAACGCGCGCGAGGCTCTGGAGCGGCGTCTGGCGGAGAGCGCCGGGGTGAGTAAGTTGCTGGATGGCGTTTGCTCGGTCTTTGGACTGGATACGCCGCCGCAGCGCATCGAGACCTACGACAACTCGCACATTATGGGACAACACGCCTATGGCGTAATGGTGGTGGCCGGGCCGGAGGGCTTTACCAAGCGGGCCTATCGCAAATTCGCCATCAAGGGGCCGGTCACACCGGGCGATGATTTCGGCATGATGCGTGAGGTCATGGAGCGTCGCTTCGGCAAACGTGATCCGGAGGCACCGGATGAACGCCCGCAGGATTGGCCCGACCTGTTGCTGATCGATGGCGGGTTGGGGCAGTTCAACGCTGTGCGTGCGGTCCTTGAAGAGCTCAACGTGCGGGATATTCCGATCGTCGCGATCGCAAAGGGGCCGGACCGTGACGCGGGGCGCGAGTGGTTCTTCCAGGAGGGCAAGACGCCCTTCCAGCTTCCGCCCAATGACCCTGTCCTCTATTACCTGCAGAGATTGCGGGACGAGGCGCATCGCTTTGCGATCACGACCCATCGTGCGGGGCGCAGCAAGGCGATCAAGACGTCTGAGCTCGACAGCGTCCCGGGTATCGGGGCAGTGCGTAAGCGTGCGTTGCTGACTCGTTTCGGTTCGGTCAGGGGCGTTCGCGGGGCCAGTATCGGGGAGCTCGCTTCTGTGTCGGGGATCAATTCCGAAATCGCCCGCACGATTCATGCATTTTTTCATCCGCAATGAGGTCACAGAAGCTATGAAGGAGGGGCGACACCGTCCTATCATGACGCACGCCTCCTTTCCGTGCATCGGCGCCTCCACCGGCGGCTTCAGGAACGATTCATGCTGACAGATCTGCCCAATATCCTGACCCTGCTCCGCATTGCGTCGATTCCTGTGCTGATCGCGCTGATCGCCTTTGCAAGCCCGCTGACGGATGGCATCGCCTGTCTGCTCTATATCGCGGCCTGCATCACCGACTATCTGGATGGCATGCTGGCGCGGCGCTGGAAGCAGGGATCCGAGCTCGGACGCATGATGGACCCGATCGCCGACAAGCTGCTAGTCGGGGCGTTGCTACTCGCGCTGGCCGGTTATGGACGTCTGGTCGACGGAGCACTCTTCGCTGCCATCGTCATTCTCGTGCGCGAGATCATGGTCAGCGGTCTACGTGAATTCATGGCGAGCCAGCGGGCTACGCTGCCATCCACGCGTCTTGCGAAGTGGAAGACCGGTATTCAGATGGTGGCAATCGGTTTCCTGCTCGCCGGAGATTCCATGCCCCGCCTGATCGGACTTGGAGATTTTTCCTGCACGACGCTTGGCGCGTTCCTTCTCTGGTTCTCGGTCATTCCAACGGTGCTGAGCGGTTGGGGCTATCTGGTAACCGGGCTGTCGCGCATGATGAGCGCGCATAGAAATGGGTCATCTGCAAAGGTGAGCCACTAGTATTACGCGCGATACATGTTCTGTATCTGGCGCTGAGTGCAGCTAGCGACTAAGAGAGTCCATCAGACATCCCTTGGAGTAGATGATGAGAAAGGCCGCTCTTTTAGCGATTCCGGTTTTCTTGAGCGGTTGTTCAGGCCTTGGCAAGTCGATCTCGGACACGGCTACCCTTCCTGGGGCCAATCCGAACCTGCCCGAAGGGTCCTCCGAAAACATGGAAAAGGTAAAGGGGCATGCCTATCTGGCAATGCCGCTCCTGCCTGAATCCGGCAATATCTGGCCCGGTGCCCCTCAGCCTCTGCCCACATTGCGCGATGTCGAGGCATCTCCGAACGGGCTGCGCGACGCACTTTCAGATACCCACAGCTATTTCGGCTCGATGGTCAAGGATCACGGGGTGGATGCAACGCTGAGCCCTCAGCTCGATGACGGCAAGTCGCTTGCGATCGGCGAACACGACGCCGTGCTCCATGGCGTGCACACCGGCGAGCGTCCGTCTCTCTCGTCGTCTGTTGAAGATAATGCCCATAAATATATCTCGCCGTCGCGCAGCGGGACGATCGTCATTCCAAATGGTGACGGTACCAGCACCTTGATCGCGCCGGATGGTACGGTGCGTGTGACCAAGGACAAACCTGCCGGGGACAAACCTGCCGGACACTGAGCGGTCGGGAGAGCAGGTTCCCCCCTGGTCGTTGAAGCCGTCTTCGGGGGGCGGCCCCTTCAACGACCCCGCTTCTGTTCCTGCCGCGTGGGCAGGGCGATGAGCGTGGCACCGCAATATCCTCACGCTGTGCGTCGAGCACCAAAGACACATCCCAGAACGATCAGACTGACCCCAACGAGGAGGGGAGGAATACGCTCCCCAAGAATGAGCGCCGAGAGGGCCAGCCCACCGAAAGGCTGCAGTAATTGCAACTGGCCGATCCGGGCAATCCCGCCTTGTGCCAGTCCATGATACCAGAACACGAAGCCCAGCATCATGCTGAACAGGGCAACATAGGCCAGCGCCCCCCACGCGGAATGAGGAATCTCTCCCCAGGCACGGGGATGGGTACAGAGTGCGAGAATGCCCATGGGCACGAGGGCCAGGAGGAGCGCCCAGGAAATGACCTGCCAGCCCCCAAGGCTGCGTGAGAGCGCCGCTCCCTCCGCATAGCCCAGCCCGCAGACAAGGACCGCGGCGAACATCAGGCCATCGCCGAGTAGAGAGCCGCCATGGGTCTGTGTTAGCGCATAGCCTGTCACAGCCCCGGCCCCGGCAAGCGAGAGGAGCCAGAACGCCAGTGAAGGCCGCTCCCCTTTGCGCAGCACGGCAAACAAGGCCGTACTCAAGGGAAGAAGACCGGTCCACATGGCGGAACGCACAGCATCGATATGCTGAAGGGCGCAGGCCGAAAGCAGCGGATAGCCGACGACGACCCCGAGAGCGACGCTGAACAGTGGTATGACCGCATCCCTACCGGGGCGAGGCTGCCGAAGGGCGAGTAAAAGCGCGAGCCCGAGCAGAGCCGCAATGACCGCACGCGCTGCTGTCAGGAACAGGGGAGGGAAGCCAGCCTCCGCGAGCCTCGTAGCGGGCAGAGAGCCGCTGAATATCGCGATACCGATCAACCCACTCACCGTGCCGCTACCCTGTTTCATGAAACCCCCAGATCATTCCGAAGATCATGGAGAGGTGGCCGCATGCAGACCATGGACAGTTCCGTACGGTTTGACCAAACTGCTTGGCAGACAGAGCCATACAGTTGCGAAATCGATATGAGAAAATCAGGGGTTACGGCGCACATCGTGGATACCCTGCGCCGCCGCATTACAACGGGCACTCTGACGCGTGGAGAGAAACTTCCGTCGATCCGAGGTCTCGCCGCGCGGAACAGCGTTTCACCGTCCACCATCGTCGAGGTTTATGAGCGTTTGGGCGCTGAGGGGCTGATCACCGCCCGCCCGGGTTCCGGCTATTATGTACGGGAAACGGCATTGCAGGACAGGCCATGCAGCCCTCGCCGTTATCATGCCATGGACCCGTTCTGGGTGTCGCGGCAGGCTTTGGAGGCCGATCCGGCGATCATGCAACCAGGCTGCGGCTGGTTGCCCGAAGCCTGGATGCCCAATGCAGCCCTGAGTCAGGCGCTGAGAAGCATTGCGAAGGAAGCTGGTCCTGTAATGACCGGTTACGGACCCGCCATGGGGGACCAGGCTCTGCGCGAGGTATTATCGCGGCGCTGGGCCGAGATGCAGTTCTTCGTGCCATCAGAACAGATCCTGCTGACCGGCTCCGGCACACAGGCGGTCGATCTCGTATTCAGGGTGATGCTCAAGCCCGGCGATTGCGTGATCGTCGATGATCCCTGTTACTTCAACTTTCGGGCTCTTCTGGATGTCCATCGTGTCAGGGTCATTGGTGTGCCCTATGGGGCGGAGGGGCCGGATATCGTTGTCCTCGGTCGGATCCTGGAGCAGCATAGCCCGAGGCTCTATCTGACCAACTCGGCCATACAGAACCCTACAGGGGGGAGCCTGAGCCTGAACGCCGCACACCGGATCCTGACGCTGGCTCAAAATCATCCTCTGACCATCGTGGAAGACGATATCTTCAGCGACTTCGCGCCTCAGGGGACGGCCAGTCTAGCCTCACTTGATGGCCTGTCCCGGGTGATCCGTGTCGGGTCGTTTTCAAAAACACTTTCTGCCTCATTGCGCTGCGGCTATATCGCCGCAAAGCCGGAAATCATTGAGGCGCTCGGGGATTTGCAGATTGCGACCGGTTTTTCCGGGGTAAGTCCCGTCGCTGCCAGCGTGGTGCGCCACGTTCTGACCGGGGGGGCCTATCGCCGCCATCTGGGCACCCTTTTCGGACGCTTGGCCAGGGCGAGGCGAGAATGTGCCAATCGCCTGGCAGCGATCGGTATTGCGCCCGAAATCTTGCCGCGCGGGGGCTTCACACTCTGGTGTCGTTTGCCAGAAGGGAGAGATGCGTCTGCTCTGGCCCGGCTTGCGCTGGAGGAGGGCATCGTTCTCGCCCCAGGAGCCGTATTCAGTGTCTCCGGTTCAGCGACGACGTATATGCGTTTCAATGTCACGCAGATGGCCGATCCCGAGATATTCCTGACGCTGGAAGCCCTTATGGCCTGTCTGTCACCGGGCTCTTCCGGAGCCTCCGTGGCGGAGAGAGGGAGCCCGGAGTGATGGCAGGCGCGACGAGACGTCAGGTATACTGACGGTAGAGTCCGATCAGGACACCCTGGATGCTGACCCGGTTTTGCGGAAAGATCTGCGTCTCATAAGCCGGGTTGGCCGGTTCAAGCGCAATCGACTTGCCCTTCTGGCGCAAGCGTTTGAGCGTTACCTCCTGCCCATCAACGAGGGCCACGACGATCTGGCCGTTCTCTGCCGTTTCAGCCTGTCGGATGATCACCGTATCCCCGTCGAGAATACCTGCCTCGATCATCGAATCACCGGAAACGTGAAGCGCATAATGGCGGCCATTACCAAGCTGGGCTGCCGGGATGTCGATCTGTTCCCCCTGGTCCCTGAAAGCTTCGATGGGCAGGCCCGCAGCGATGCGACCGAAAAGCGGCACGCCTACGACGGAAGTGGCCGTGGTCTCGACTGAGGCGGGAAAGGCGCGGTCGCGACTATGGGCGAGGCGCGGAAAGCTACCCGTGGCTCCGGATTGGGGCTCAGTCAGCGCCTGGGGTGGGGGGACAACAGTATCCATGACCGGAAGGCGCACGATTTCGAGCGCCCGCGCACGATGATGGTGCCGCCGCAGAAAACCGCGCTCTTCGAGAGCAGAGATGAGGCGATGGATGCCGGATTTGGAGCGGAGTTCAAGCGCTTCCTTCATTTCGTCGAAAGAGGGGGAAAAACCAGTCCGCTTGAGATAGCCATCTATATAAAGCAGGAGTTGGTGTTGCTTGCGTGTGAGCATGGGTCCCTCTCTCCTGAGCGTATGCCGTAGGGTACGTCACCCGCCCGGAATTTATATGTTCTTCTTAAGTTCTTGCTTCGATCCCTTCAAGATTTTTTCCCCGGAACATCAAAATTAATCCACTGTTCTGGCGGAAACACTTGACCTGCGCGCGTAATCCACGCATTTAGGCCCCAGCTTGAAAACGCTGCCGTTCATGTCGCGCGCAGCGACAGATCAGTTTGCGAGGACCCCATGGCCAAGACCAACGTCATCCAGATCCGTCTCGTTTCGACCGCGGATACCGGATATTTCTACGTCACCAAGAAGAACGCCCGCTCTGCGACCGGCAAGATGGAAGTGCGCAAGTACGACCCCGTCGTTCGCAAGCATGTCGCGTTCCGCGAAGCCAAGATCAAGTAAGATCCGCTTTCGCTGACGGTGCATTTGAGGCGGCTCTTCGGAGCCGCCTTTTTTGTGCCTGGAGGGCTCGGAAGGACGCTCCCAGCGCTCGGTGTAAAATCGTTCAGTTCAGGCTAGAGCCCGAGTGTGCGGTGAATTTGGTGCAAGTGCCGAGCTGGTATTCACCTCAGGCCTCATGCGCGTATTGTGACGGATGATCAGGCGAGCTGGACCATTCGCGGGGGGAAGGGGCGGAGGAGGGGGACCACCTAACCTTGCGGCACCCGGTGAGCCGAAGCGCTCAGTCCCGGATGGCTCGGGGGCGGTATTGTTAACGGTGAACTGAAGCTCAGTAGAGCTTCTCGTGCGGGCCGTAAGGGATAACCGTATCGCCATTTCGCGCGAGGTTAAGCATGGCGCGCGAGCGTTCGTCCAGCATATCAGCGTCGAGCGCACGCTCATTCAGGCTGCCGATACGACGCTTCCAGACCGCTTGCTCGTCATCAGCGTCTTTCTGGGCCTGAAGGGCCTGATCCATAAGCTTCAGCTGCTGGTGATACGCCTTGAGTCCGTGATCACCCTGAAGGGCATTCCACCCGAAATAGGCCGTCAGCCCGAGAAACAGGGCAGGGGGAACGACGGCACGCACGACGCGTCGGATAGCACGAACGATCTGCACGGGAACTCCAGGATGGCAAGCGGGCCGGTGGAACTGATCCTAGCCCCAGCCAGGCACCGCTTACAATCGCGCATTTGAGAAAGGGAGCGAAAAACGCCCCCCTTGCGTCAAATCAGGCGCGCGGCAGGATGGAGCGGCCTGCGTAACGTGCTGCGGTAGCCAGCTCGTTTTCGATGCGGATGAGCTGGTTGTACTTCGCTGTACGATCGGAGCGCGAGAGCGAGCCGGTCTTGATCTGACCGCAATTCGTGGCCACTGCCAGATCGGCAATGATCGAATCTTCCGTCTCACCCGAACGGTGGCTCATGACGCATTTGTACCCGGCGCGATGCGCGGTTTCCATGGCGCGGAGCGTTTCGGTCAGCGTGCCAATCTGGTTGACCTTCACCAGAAGTGCGTTCGCGGTGTTGCTCTCGATGCCACGCACAAGACGCTCGGTATTGGTCACGAACAGATCGTCACCGACGAGCTGCAGCTTGTGGCCCAGCTTGGCAGTCAGTTCGGCCCAGCCTTCCCAGTCGTCTTCTGCCAGACCGTCTTCGATCGACACGATCGGATAACGTGCGGCGAGATCGGCCAGATAGTCGATCATGCCTGAGGAATCGAGATCGCGGCCTTCGCCATCCATCTTGTAGCGGCCATCGCGGTAGAATTCGGTGGCGGCGCAATCGAGGGCAAAGGTCACGTCTTCGCCCAGACGATAACCGGCGCCCTCGACCGACTTCGAAATGAAGCCAAGTGCTTCATCCGCCGATTTCAGACCGGGGGCAAAGCCGCCCTCATCGCCGACATTGGTGTTGTGACCGGCTGCGTGCAGGTTCTTCTTCAGGTGTGCGAAGATTTCCGACCCCATGCGCACGGCGTCCATGATCGTCGGTGCACCGACTGGCTGGATCATGAATTCCTGGATGTCGATGGGGTTGTCAGCATGCTGACCGCCATTGACGATGTTCATCATCGGCACGGGCAGGGTGTGCGCGAAGACGCCACCGACATAGCGATAGAGCGGAATGTCGAGTTCGAGCGCGGTGGCCTTCGCAGTCGCAAGCGACACGGCGAGGATGGAGTTGGCGCCCAGACGTGCCTTGTTGGGCGTGCCGTCCAGTTCGATCATGGCTTCGTCGATGGCGATCTGATCAGACGATTCGGCGCCCTGCAGCGCATCGAGGATTTCGCCTTCTGCGAAGGCAGCGGCCTTCAGAACGCCCTTGCCACCATAGCGCGACTTGTCGCCATCGCGCAGCTCGACAGCTTCATGTGCGCCCGTCGAGGCACCCGACGGAACCGCTGCGCGGCCCTTGGCGCCGGAGGACAGTTCAACCTCGACTTCGACGGTCGGATTGCCACGGCTATCCAGAATCTCGCAAGCAATGATATCAATAATGGCGCTCATTGGGGGCTCCCTGTTTGAACGTTCGAACTTCGGGCATCACAAGGCGTCGAGACACCGGCGCTGTCAACTGGCGTTATGTGAAATGAGGATGGATATTCCGTGAGACCCCTGTCACCGCTCGTGATTTTCCTCGGTATCGGCGGTTTGGTGCCGTTCGTGACCCTTGCCATGGCCGCCCTGTTCTGGGGAAGCCTCGGCCCGATCACTCATATCGGAGTGGCAATGCTCGCCTATGGAGGCTGCATCCTGTCTTTTCTCGGTGCGGTTCACTGGGGGCTTGCCCTCGAGCAGCCTGCCATCATTCCGGCACAAGGATCGGGAGCGCTCAACCGTCGTCGCCTGGTTCTGGGCGTGTTACCCGCGCTCTGGGCGTGGGTGTCGGTTTATGCGGGCGTGATCTGGGCTCCGCGCGGGGGAATTCTGATGGAGCTTATCGGGTTTCTGCTTGTGCTGGCCGCAGAGCGCGCGGCCTATCGCAAAGGCGCGTTGCCTGCCGGGTATTTTCCGTTCCGTGCCCTGCTCACCGCCATCGTCGTTCTGTGCCTCGCCGCGTGTTTGAGCGCGCCGCTACAGCCTTACACGATCTGAAAGACGGGCTCGCAGATCACCGGGAAATTGACCGAGCGCGCGATGAAGCAATGCGCGTGGGCCTGATCATGAAGAGCCTGCGCGCGCGCAATCGAACTGCCACTTGCGAGTGTGATGACAGGCCGGAGCAGGGCGCTCTCGAACGCGCCATCACCCTGGGGTGTCTCCATCATCACGGCCTCGGCGGAGTCCCGATAGGCGGTGACGATAATCCCTGCTCCGGCACAAAGCCCAAGATACCACAGCTTATGGCAGGCGCTCAGCGACGCAAGAAGCAGCTCGCCAGGATTCCAGCCTGTCGGGTCACCATGGAAGCTGGGATCAGCCGAGCCATGAATGACCGGCTTTCCCTCGGCCGTGATGTCGTGATTGCGGCCATAGACATGCCAGGACTGGGTGCCATGGCCATGGTTGCCCTTCCATTCGGTTTCAACCGAATAGAGATGACGCTTAGAACCCATTGGACTTCGCAAGGCTGTCAAAGGCCTGAAGCGTCTTGAGCAAACCACGCATCTCGGCCAGCGGTACCATGTTCGGACCATCGCTCGGGGCCTGATCCGGGTTTTCATGCGTTTCGATGAACACCGCGGCAACCCCGATCGCGACGGCTGCCCGCGCCAGTGTCGGCACGAATTCGCGCTGTCCGCCAGAAGCACCGCCGAGCCCGCCCGGCTGTTGGACTGAATGGGTGGCGTCGAAAACGACCGGGTACCCCGTCGAGGCCATGATGGGCAGTCCCCGCATGTCGCTCACCAGAGTGTTGTAGCCAAAGCTCGTACCGCGATCGCAAAGCATGATTTTCTCATTGCCGGTCGAGGCGATCTTGGCTGCGACGTTAGCCATGTCCCAAGGCGCCAGAAACTGGCCCTTCTTGACGTTGATTGCGCGTCCCGTCTCACCGGCAGCGAGAAGCAGGTCCGTCTGGCGGCAGAGAAATGCCGGGATCTGCAGCACGTCCACAGCTTCGGCGGCAGGGGCGCATTGCTCGGGCCCGTGCACATCGGTGAGGACCGGACATCCGAACTCTTCGCGAATGCCGGCGAGGATATCCAGCCCTTCCGCCAGGCCGATTCCGCGCTGCGCCTTGAGCGAGGTGCGGTTCGCCTTGTCGAACGAACTTTTATAGATCCAGCCAATGCCCAGATCCCCGCAGATTTCGGCTAGTCCAGCCGCCATCTCGCGTGCATGGGCGCGCGATTCAATCTGGCAGGGGCCGGCAATGAGCGTGAAGCTCTGCTGGTTGCCAATGGTCAGATTGCCCAGAGAGATCGTGGTCATGCGAGGCGCGCCTTCTTGACGGCCGCTTCGATAAAGCCGGCGAAAAGCGGGTGGGGAGCGAAAGGCTTGGACATGTATTCCGGATGATACTGAACGCCCACGAACCAGGGGTGATCCGGATATTCCACGATCTCGGGAAGTACGTCGTCAGGCGACATACCCGAGAAGACGAGACCGGTCGCTTCGAGTTGCTGGCGATAATGCACGTTCACTTCGTAACGATGGCGATGGCGCTCACGCACCTCGGTCGTTCCGTAGATCGCTGCCGCGCGTGATCCCGGCTTCAGCTTGGCGGGGTAGGCACCCAGGCGCATCGTGCCGCCCAGTTCACCATGTTCGCGGCGGCGCAGCATCTCGTTGCCGCGTGCCCATTCGGTCATCAGGCCTACCAGAGGCTCTTCAGTAGGGCCGAACTCGGTCGAGGAGGCTTTCTCGAGCCCGGCGAGAGAGCGGGCACATTCGATCACTGCCATCTGCATGCCAAAGCAGATACCGAGGAACGGCACACCGTTCTCGCGAGCGTAGCGCACAGCCTCGATCTTGCCTTCGGAGCCGCGTTCACCAAACCCACCCGGCACGAGAATGCCGTCGACGCGGCCAAGCGCCGAGATGGAATCCGGATTTTTCTCGAATGTCTCGGACTCGACCCACTCGAGGCGAACCTTGACCCGATTGGCGATACCGCCATGAAGCAGGGCCTCGATGAGCGATTTGTAGCTGTCGAGCAGGGCGGTATATTTTCCGACCACCGCAATACGCACCTCGCCATCAGGATGACGCAGCGTATCGACGATCTTCGTCCAGCGGCTCAGATCGGGCTCGCCTTCAACCGGTAGGCCGAAATAGCGCAGGACCTCATTATCCATGCCTTCCTTGTGATAGGAAATCGGGCAGGCATAGATCGTATCGACGTCGAGCGCGGCAATCACCGCCTCGGGGCGCACATTGCAGAAGCTTGCAATCTTGCGGCGCTCATTGGTTGGAATCGCGCGGTCGGAGCGACAGATCAGCATCTGCGGCTGGATGCCGACATTCTGCAACTCCTTGACGGAATGCTGTGTCGGCTTCGTCTTCAGCTCACCTGCGGCCGGAATATAGGGCAGCAATGTGAGATGGACGCACATCGTATGGGCCGGACCCAGATCGTTGCGCAGCTGGCGGATCGATTCGAGGAAGGGCAGGCTTTCGATATCGCCCACCGTGCCGCCGATCTCGACCAGAACGAAATCATAGCCATCTGTCCCGGCAACCACTGCTTCCTTGATGGCGTCCGTGATGTGGGGAATGACCTGCACGGTCGCGCCCAGGTAATCGCCGCGTCGCTCGCGCGCGATCACCTCGGAATAGATACGGCCAGTCGTCGCATTGTCGGCCTTGCGGGCGTGAACCCCCGTGAAGCGTTCGTAATGGCCGAGGTCGAGATCAGTCTCGGCCCCGTCGTCCGTTACGAATACTTCGCCATGTTGATAGGGGCTCATCGTCCCCGGATCGACATTGAGATAGGGGTCGAGTTTGCGCATGCGGACCTTGTAGCCGCGCGCCTGGAGGAGAGCCGCAAGGGCAGCAGATGCAATGCCCTTGCCGAGAGAGGAAACCACGCCACCGGTGATGAATACGAACCGAGTCATGGAAGGCTCTCCTACACCGGATCGTGTTCCTAGGGAACGAGAAGAATGCCGCCAGAGACACTCCGGCGGCAGAAATTTTACGCTCTGTTGCTTTACTGCTTCGCCGGAGCGGTCGCGGGGGCCGCTGGCGAGGCCGGAGCAACATTCTGGGTCGTTGTCGCTGCGGCGGGGGCCGGGGCGGGCTGCGCCAGAATATCACTGCCGCCATTGGTCGAGGCGCCCCGGTTCAGAACAGCCAGTAGAAGGCAGAGCACCATGAAAACGCCCGCCAGAACGGCGGTGGTGCGGGTCAGAAGGTTGGCGGTGCCGCGGCCGGTCATGAACGAACCCATGCCTTGGCTGCTGCCGATACCAAGCCCGCCACCTTCGCTGCGCTGGATGAGGATGACGCCAATCAGGGCAATGGTCACGAAGAAATTGAGAACGAGCAGCAGCGTGGTCATGTCCGGCTTTCAGGTAAACACAATAGATATGCCGTCAGGACGTCGACGAAAGACCCGCCTGGGCGATGCCGAGAAAAGACCCGGCAGAAAGGCTGGCTCCGCCGACGAGCACGCCCCCCACGCCGGAAACAGCGAGGATGGACGCGGCATCTTCGGGCTTGACTGAGCCGCCATACAGGACGCGTGTCGCTTTGTCATCCGTTTCGAGGTGATCTGCCAGTACCCGATGCAAGAACACCATGCGGGATTCGATATCTTCCTGCGTTGCTGCCGTGCCGGTACCAATTGCCCAGATCGGCTCATAGGCAACGATGCCCTCGAAGTCGGATGGGAGGCTTTGCGTGATCTGCTCCGTCAGCCAGGGTTCCGCCTGACCGTCCTCCTTTTGCCGGGCACTCTCTCCCACACAGATGACCGGGCACAGGCCAAATTCCCGTGCGCGCTGAGCCTTGTGGCGAATGCGGGCATTGGTTTCATGATGATGCTCGCGTCGCTCGGAATGCCCCAGTATCACGTGACTCACCCCGAGATCGGCAAGCATCGCGGCTGAGATGTCTCCGGTATATGCCCCTTCTGCCTCAGCGTGGCAGTCCTGTGCACCCAGGCCGATCCCATGTTCGCGCAGCAGGGGGGCAAGGTAATGCGTCAGGGTGAAGGGCGGCGCCAGAACCACATCGCGCTGCGCGCAGGCAGGCCCGATGGCAGCGGCAATTTCACGGGCCAGCGTCATTCCATCGCCACGCAGGCCATGCATCTTCCAGTTGCCGATGATCATCTGGCGCATCAAGCTTTCTCCACTCTCCCGGATGCTTCCTGCTTAGCGGATGTTTTCACGCCCGATACAGGGGGGTAGGACGCTTTACGCATCATCTTCTCGTCAGTTGGATGACAGGCGCCTCCTGGCACAGGGGACGGCTCGCCCCGACAGCTTGGTGCTCTGACTGGTCAAGAGCGCCTTCTGGCACTATGGTCCAGCGCTTCAAACTTTGGCAAATTGCGGATCTGAAGCGCGTATGATTTCGACTTTGCGGCATTTCGTTGTCGATTCCTGGCTCGGGCGTATCATCGCGCTCCTCATTTTTCTTGCCTTTGTAGGCTGGGGCGTCGGAGATGTGATCGGCTCCTATAACGGCAGCCAGATCGACACGGCGGCCAAGATCGGCTCGCGCCAGATCGGCGGCCAGGAGCTAGCGCAGGCCATACGCAATGAGATGCCGCGTGTTGCTCAGCAGATGGGGCTCAGCGATCCCTCCCAGATCCCGCCGGATGTAAAGCAGCAGGTCGCGCAAGGTGTGTTGCAGCGTATGCTCGCTCAAAACGAAGCGCTGGCGCTCGCTGACCGCAATGGCATGAAGGTGCCGGATGCGCTGGTTCGTAACGAGATTTTCGGCATGAGCGTGTTTCATGGCACGAATGGTCAATTCGATCGCGCCCTATTCGATCGCAAGCTGGCGCAGATACATATGACGGAGCGCGATTTACTGGCGAGGGTGCGCGACGACATTGGTGCGCGCAATCTGATCGAGGGGCTCGGCAACGGCATGATTGTACCTGCCTCGATGCTCGATCAGCTCGTCGCCTACAATACCCGTGAGCATCATATCGATCTATTGCGCATTGATAGCGGGGCGCTGTCCTTGCCCGCCGGGCCGGAAGAGGCGCAACTCCGCCGCTTCTATGATAACCATACTGCGCTTTATCGGTCGTCGGAATACCGCCACGCGAAGATCATTGTCCTCACTGCGGAGAGCGTGGCACATACGCTCACAATCCCCGACGCTGATCTCAAGCGATTCTACGACTTTGAGCTGCAGAAATACGACGTGCCGGAAACACGAAGCCTCGAGGTGCTTACGGTTCAGGATCGCAAGGCGGCCTATGATCTGCTCTCGGCGTGGAAAGGTCAGGAAGGCTGGGAAGCGATCCAGAAACGCGATCCCTCAGCTGCAGCAGTTGCCTTCCCGAATGCTCGTGAGGCCGACATTCCAAGCCCTG
The DNA here is from genome assembly GCF_037150015.1 of Asaia sp. VD9. Taxonomy (NCBI): domain Bacteria; kingdom Pseudomonadati; phylum Pseudomonadota; class Alphaproteobacteria; order Acetobacterales; family Acetobacteraceae; genus Asaia; species Asaia sp. VD9. The sequence continues at coordinate 81,502 of NZ_JBBCQM010000005.1, forward strand.
AACTGGCCAAGGCTGCCTTCGCCGCGCCCTTGAACGCCGTTCAGGGGCCTATCGAAAGTCCGTCAGGCTGGATTGTATTCCGTGTGACGAGCGTCACCCCACCCCACAAGACGGATTTCGACCACGCGAAGGACGCCATTCGTGACGAGGTGGCTCGTGCTCAGGCGCCGCAAATTCTCGGCACCCGCGTAACAAGTCTGCAGGATGCGATCGCTGGTAGTGCGGATCTCGAGCAGATTCCCACCAATCTCGGCGCTACCCCGGCACAGGGCTCGCTTGATGCCCAGGGCCTCACCAAGGATGGCGAGTTGGCACCTCTTCCTGGGAGTGAAGCCGTACGCAAGGCGATCATTGCGCGCATCTTCTCCCAGAAGAAGGGCGAGAAGCCATCTCTCGTGAATGGTCCCGAGAACAGCGCTTTTGCTGTGCTCGTCGATGAAATTGAGCCGGGCCACGTCAAGCCATATGAAGCGGTGCGCGAGCAGGTTGGCCATGACTGGCTGAAGGCTCAGCAACTCCATCTGGCGGATGAGCGTGCGACAACGTTGATGCTGGCGGCGCGCAAATCCGGTGGTCTTTCGCAGGCAGTTGTCGGTACGAGCGACGCCGCCGCCATGCAGAAGGACCTCGTGATTTCCCGGATGCAGAATGCAGGCCTGCCCTCTGCTCTTCTCGCACAGATTTTCGCGACGTCGAAAGGCCAGACAGGAATGATCGCGGTGGGGGATGCGCTTTATGTCTTCACGCTGAACGACGTGGTTTCGGCGAGTTCCGAGAGCACGAAGGCGCTGCGTGAGTCCCTGCGCAGCCAGTTGCAGGAGACCTTGCGCGCCGATGTGCCGGTCGTGTTTGTTCATGCGCTCGAGAGCCAGATCAAGCCTGTACCGAATATGGCGGTGCTGCAGCAGGCCCTCAAGAGCGGGACAGGGCAGGAATGACGACCGATTTCCTCACCAGTGTCGAGGCAGCCGATCTTCTGACGCCTGTCTCGGCATTCATGAAGCTCTCCTCTCTCGTGCCATCCCTGACGGGTGACGACGGAGAGACGCGACGCCCTTACAGGCTGCTTTTCGAAAGCGTGGAGGGCGGCGCCGCCAGAGGGCGCTATTCCGTTATTGCCCTGCTGCCCGATCTGGTGTGGCGCTGTACCCATGGGATCGCATCGATCAACGCGGCGCCTTACGACGCGGGTTCCACCTTTGTCGACGTCGATGAGAAGCCGCTCATATCCCTGCGTCGTCTGGTGAACGAAAACCGAGCCACATTGCCGGATAATCTGCCCACCATGATTGGCGGGATTTTCGGCTATCTCGGTTACGACATGGTCCGACAAATGGAGGTGCTGCCGGATGCCCCGGCGGATGATCTCCATCTTCCGGACGGCGTCATGATGCGTCCCGGACTTTTTGCGGTATTCGACTCGGTACGCGACGAACTTCACCTTGCGGTACCTCTGCATGAGGGGGGGCTGTCGCGCGACGGAGCAAAGGCTTTGCTCGACCGTGCTCGCCAGGCTCTGGTCACGGCCCCGCTGGAGGAAGCGCCCGTTCTTCCTCCAGGTTCTGCGCTCGATACCCCCTGCTCGACGATGTCGAGCGATGCCTTCATGGACAAGGTGCGCCTTGCTCAGGACTACATTGCAGCGGGGGATGCCTTTCAGATCGTCCCCAGTCAGCGTTTCGAAACAGCTTTTCCCCTTCCCGCATTGGCGCTCTACCGTTCACTCAGACGGGTCAACCCCGCGCCATTCCTGTTCCTTGTCGAAATGGACGGCTTTTCGCTCGTAGGATCATCACCGGAGATCCTTGTAAGGTTACGTGAGGGCGTCGTAACTGTGCGCCCGCTGGCTGGAACACGCCCGCGCGGGACGGATCGTGAAGCCGATGAACGACTCGAAGCCGAACTCCTGGCGGACCAGAAGGAGCGCGCCGAACATCTGATGCTGATCGATCTGGGGCGTAACGACGTGGGGCGCGTCGCCCTCATGGGGTCGGTCACCGTGCCTTCGTCTTTCGTGGTCGAGCGATACAGCCATGTCATGCACATCTCATCGACCGTGCAGGGACAGATCCGCCCGGAATGCGACGCTCTGGATGCACTCAGTGCAGCCTTTCCGGCAGGAACCCTCACCGGCGCGCCCAAGATCCGTGCGATGGAAATCATCGACGAACTCGAGGTGACGCGTCGGGGCCCCTATTCGGGATGCATCGGCTATATTGGGGTCGATGGCGATATGGATACCTGCATCGGGTTGCGTATGGCGATCCTGAACAAGGGGCGCATGTATGTTCAGGCCGGCTGCGGTGTGGTGGCCGATAGTGATCCTGCGAGCGAGGAAATGGAAACGCGACATAAATCGCGCGCTATTTTCCGAGCAGCGGAACTGGCCGTCCAGCGAGCTGCGGAGATCGGGGTCTGATGCCCCGGTCCATGTAACGGAATTTGACCTTCTCACGAGACAACGCCATCTTAGCGCCATGATATTGCTGATCGACAATTACGACAGTTTCACCTTCAATCTCGTGCACCATTTCGGTGCACTGGGCGAGGCCTGCGATGTGCGGCGCAACGATGCGCTTAGCGTCGAGGAGGCGCTGGCGCTCAAGCCTGAGGCCATCGTCATTTCGCCCGGCCCATGCTCTCCCAACGAGGCGGGTATCTGCTGCGCCCTGATCGAGGCCGCGGCGCCGCTTCTTCCTGTACTCGGTGTCTGTCTTGGTCATCAGGCAATTGGCCAGGTCTTCGGTGCGAGCGTCGTTCGCGCGCCCAAGCCGATGCATGGTAAGGTCGATGCCATCAGCCATGACGGCACGGGTCTTTTCCATGGCCTTGCGAGCCCGACCCAGGCCACGCGCTATCACAGCCTGACCCTGGCGCCCGAGACGATCCCCGATACGCTGGTCGTCAATGCCCGTGCTCAGGACGGGGTTGTCATGGGGGTGCGTCACCGTACGCTTCCGGTCCATGGTGTGCAGTTCCATCCCGAGAGCATCGCCTCGGAAGACGGGCAGATGATGCTGGCGAACTTTCTGAACATCGCCCGGAATGCGCGCCAGAAAAGACAAGCCGCCTGAATGGATATGCAGTCAGGTCGCCTCAAACAGGTCATGACGCGTCTTGCCGAGGGGCGCCGCCTGACAGGGGAGGAGACCGAGAAACTCTTTGCCCTCATCATGCGGGGCGAGGTGCCTCCAGAGCAACTGGCCGCCATTCTCATGGCGCTTCGTTTGAGAGGCGAGACCGTCGATGAGCTGAGCGGCGCCGTGCGCGCCGTGCGCGCTTGCATGACGATACTGCCCGATCCGCCTGAAGATGCGATGGATGTCTGCGGGACTGGCGGGGATGGGCTGGGCACGCTGAACGTTTCCACTGCGGTCGCCTTCGTTCTCGCGGGGCTCGGCGTCCCCGTTGCCAAACATGGCAACCGGGCGCTTTCCTCGCGTGCGGGTGCGACCGACACCTTGATGGCGCTCGGTATCGAGCCTTGCCACGACCTCGAGGAGCAGGCGCGTCGCCTGCGCGACGGGCGCCTGGCGTTTCTGGCAGCCCCGCTCCATCACCCTGCCATGCGCCATGCCGCCCCGGTACGTGGTGCACTTGGTTTTCGCACCATTTTCAATCTGATTGGCCCGCTTTGCAATCCGGCACAGGTCCGTCGGCAGATGATCGGGATCTACGATGCACGCTGGTTGCGTCCGGTCGTCGAAACGCTTGCGACTCTCGGCGCCGAATGTGTCTGGGCCGTTCATGGTGAGACTGACCTGGGTGGTAGTGACGAGATTACTCTGGCCGGACTGTCCCATATCCAGGCCTGGGATGAGGGGCGCTTTCTTGAGCTGATTCTCACGCCTGACATGGCCGGGTTGCCCCATCGCCCGATTGCCGCGATTGCCGGGGGCGACCCTGCGCATAATGCCAGCAAATTGCTCGACATGCTCTCGGGTCAGGCGGGTGCCTATCGTGATACGGTGCTCCTCAACGCTGCGGTCGCGCTGCATGTCTCCGGGCGATCCTCCATTCTTGAAAATGCGATGATCGTCCCCACTCTTCTGCGCAGGAATGTGGAGCTGGCCGCTCATGCCATCGATACGGGCCTGGCGCTTTCCGCCCTCGTTCATGCCCAGCAAGGGCCTCATCACCCTGCCGAAACGGCGCATTCTCCTCACATGATCCAGACGTCAGGCTTATCATGACTGAATCCTCTGCCGCTCCTTCACACGACACGCCAGCCGGTTATCCCGATGTGCAGGTGCCGGGAACCATCGTGCAGGATGAACCCTCCCTGCCTGCGTCCGGTCTGGATATGCCGGATGTTCTGGCCCGAATCTGCGCGCGTACGCGGATCGATGTCGAGCAGCGTTCCCTGATCATGCCGCTCAAGGAAATCACGGCGCGCGCGCGCGAGGTGAACGTCCCGACACGCGGATTTGGGCAAGCGCTCAAGCAGATGGCGGCCGATCGACGCGTCGGGCTTATTGCCGAAATCAAAAAGGCTTCGCCTTCCGCTGGTATTCTTCGGCCTGATTACGACCCGGTCGGCATTGCGAAATCCTATGAGGCGGCGGGTGCGATCTGCCTCTCGATCCTGACCGAGGGCCCTTGCTTTCATGGCTCGATCGAGGACCTCAAGGCTGTCAAGGAAATCACTCCGCTGCCGATCCTGCGCAAGGATTTCATTCTTGAGCCGTGGCAGGTTCATGAGAGCCGACTGATCGGGGCAGATTGCATCCTGATCATCCTCTCGGCCCTGACGGACCCCGAGGCGGCAGAGTTGATTGCACTCGCGCGCGGACTCGACATGGATGTGCTGTGCGAAGTGCATGATGAGGCAGAGCTCAACCGTGCTCTCGCACTCGATACCTCGCTGATCGGCATCAATAACCGCAATCTGCGAACGCTCGTGACTGATCTCGACACCACGGCGAAGCTTGCCCCGCTGGTGCCGCCCGATCGCATCCTCGTTTCCGAGAGCGGTATTCGTACTCTCGAAGATGTGCAGCGCGTTGGCGAAGTCGGCGCAAGTGGTGTGCTCGTGGGCGAAAGTCTGCTGCGAGAAGAGGACCCGGGCCTGGCTGCCCGTCGCCTTCTCGGGACTCTCTAACGCACATATTAACAGCCTGGGTTGTGGACTTGCGCAACGGGACTGGTAAATACCGGTCCCAGAATTGCGCTTGGCGCAACAGTCTGGCTCAGGAGAACCTCAGCATGTCCGGCAAAGCCCATAAGGGAGCGGCTCAGCCGCTCGCTGATCATAACGGACCGATCCTGCCTTTGGAGACAGTGCGCACGGCATATCGCGATATGCTCCTGCTGCGTCGCTTTGAGGAAAAGGCAGGGCAGCTTTACGGCATGGGACTGATCGGCGGATTCTGCCATCTCTATATCGGCCAGGAAGCTGTGATCGTTGGTATGTCGCTGGCCATGAAGCCAGGCGACAAGATCGTGACCTCCTATCGCGATCACGCCCATATGCTGATGATGGGCATGAGCCCTGGCGGCGTCATGGCCGAGTTGACCGGACGCAAGGATGGTTATTCGCATGGCAAGGGCGGCTCCATGCACATGTTTTCCCGCGAGAAGAACTTCTACGGCGGTCATGGCATCGTGGGCGCGCAGGTCGCTATCGGTACGGGCCTCGCTTTCGCGAATAAATATCGCGGCACTGATGAGGTGGGCGTTGCCTATTTCGGGGAAGGCGCGGCCCAGCAGGGTCAGGTCTATGAAAGTTTCAATCTCGCTGCCCTGCACAAGCTGCCCTGCATCTATGTGATCGAGAATAACCGCTACGGCATGGGCACCAGCGTCGAGCGTTCCAGCGCCGCCGCGCATGACCTCTCCCAGATCGGCGCTCCATGGAAGATTCCGGGACGCAAGGTAGACGGCATGGATCTGTTTGCTGTGCATGAGGCGGCCCAGGAGGCCGTTGCCCATTGCCGTGCGGGTAAGGGGCCATTCCTGCTCGAGATGGAAACCTACCGTTATCGCGGCCATTCGATGTCTGACCCGGCACGCTATCGCGACCGCTCGGAAGTTGAGGAAATGCGCCGCACACGTGATCCCATCGAGGCGCTGCACAAGCTCCTGTCCGAAAAGGGCACGACGGAAGAGGCGTTCAAGGAGATCGACGCCGAGGTGAAGCAGATCGTCAATGACGCTGCGGAGTTCGCCCAGAACAGCCCCGAGCCCGATCTTTCTGAACTTTGGACCGATATTCTGGTGGAGGCGTAAGTTATGGCCGCTCCTGTTCTCATGCCGGCACTTTCGCCTACCATGACCGAAGGCACGCTTTCCAAATGGACGGTAAAGCAGGGTGACAAGATCAACTCAGGCGATGTGATTGCCGAGATCGAGACCGACAAGGCCACCATGGAAGTCGAGGCTGTGGATAGCGGCATCCTCGCGAAGATCCTGGTGCCGGAAGGCTCGGAAAACGTTGCCGTCAATACTCAGATCGCCATCATTGCCGAAGAAGGCGAAGATATCTCGGCTCTCGAAAACGGCCCTGTAGCAGCCCAGGCCCCGGCCGCACAAACCGCGGTTGAAGAGAAGGCGCCCGAGAAGCCGAAAGACCTGGTAGCGACACCGGACCGCGAATGGGGCGAGACTTCGGTCATCACGGTCCGTGAAGCCCTGCGCGACGCGATGGCCGCCGAGCTGCGCCGTGATGAAGACGTGTTCCTGCTCGGTGAGGAAGTGGCGCAGTATCAGGGCGCCTACAAGGTCAGTCAGGGGCTGCTCGACGAGTTCGGCGAGAAGCGTATCATTGACACCCCGATCACCGAGCATGGCTTTACCGGCATGGCCGTTGGTGCAGCGTTGACCGGCCTCAAGCCCATTGTCGAATTCATGACCATGAACTTCGCGATGCAGGCCGTCGACCACATCATCAACTCCGCAGCCAAGACGCTCTACATGTCGGGTGGCCAGATGGGCTGTCCTATCGTGTTCCGCGGCCCCAATGGCGCGGCTGCGCGCGTCGGTGCACAGCACTCGCAGTGCTACGCCAGTTGGTATGCCCACGTGCCGGGCCTGAAGGTAGTTGCCCCCTGGTCGTCTGAAGACGCGAAGGGTCTGCTTCGTGCCGCCATTCGTGACCCGAACCCGGTGATCGTGCTCGAAAACGAGATCCTCTACGGGCAGAAATTCCCTTGCCCGGTCGATGAGGATTTCATCCTGCCCATCGGCAAGGCGAAGATCGAGCGTGAAGGCAAGGATGTGACGCTGGTCGCGTTCTCGATCATGGTTGGCGTGGCGCTTGAGGCTGCTGCGAAGCTGGCCGAGCAGGGGATCGAGGCGGAGGTGATCAACCTGCGCACCATCCGTCCGCTCGATACCGAGACGATCATCAACAGCGTGAAGAAGACGAGCCGTATCGTCTCCGTTGAGGAAGGCTGGCCCGTGGCCGGTATCGGCGCCGAGATCTGTACGATCGCCTGCGAACAGGCCTTCGATTATCTCGATGCCCCGCCTGCGCGCGTTTGCGGTCTTGATATCCCGCTGCCCTACGCCGCCAATCTCGAAAAACATGCGCTTCCGCAGCCTGACTGGGTGGTGGACGCGGTTCGCAAACTGTTCTGAGGGGCTGCGACCATGGCTACCAATATCCTGATGCCCGCTCTTTCTCCGACCATGACCGAGGGAACCCTCTCGCGCTGGCTGAAGAAGGAGGGCGACACGGTCAAATCGGGCGATCTGATTGCCGAGATCGAGACGGACAAGGCCACGATGGAAGTCGAGGCCGTCGATGAGGGCATTCTCGGGCGTATCGTCGTTCCCGAAGGCAGTGAGGGGGTGAAGGTCAATTCTCCCATCGCTATTCTGGTCGATGAGGGCGAAGCCGTGCCGGACGCCGTCGAGGCGCCTGCTGCAAAGAAGGCCGAACCCGCACCGCAGACCGTTGCCCAGCCTGCTTCGACCCCGGCCGCTTCAGCTCAGCCCTCTCCGGCGCAGTCCTCGCCTGTCGCTGGGCCCGCAGGCAAGCGCGTTTTTGCATCGCCTCTCGCGCGCCGCATTGCGTCGCAAAAAGGGATCGACCTCGCGGCGCTCAAGGGAACAGGGCCGAACGGGCGTATTCTTCGTCGCGACGTCGAGAATGCGAAGCCCGTTACCACGGCTGGCGCGGCCGCTCCGGTGATGGTGCCCGCCGAAGCGAAGCGCGTGCCCAACTCGTCCATGCGCAAGGTCATTGCGCGTCGCCTGAGCGAGTCCAAGCAGACCGTCCCGCATTTCTATGTGTCGGTGGATATCGAACTCGACGCGCTGCTGGCGCTGCGTTCCAAGCTCAATGCGGCCTCGCCGAGCGAGGGAGAAGGCCAGTTCAAGATCTCGGTCAATGATATGATGATCAAGGCCGTGGCTCTCGCTTTGCGCGACTGCCCGGGGTTGAATGTCCAGTACACCGAAGCAGAGACGCTGCATTTTCCCGAGATCGATATCTCGATGGCAGTTTCCATTCCCGATGGCCTGATTACCCCGATCATTCGTCAGGCTGACCGCAAATCCCTGCGCGCAATCAGCGCCGAGGCGCGTGATCTGGCCAAGCGTGCGCGTGACGGCAAGCTGAAGCCCGAGGAATTCCAGGGCGGCACCTTCTCGATCTCGAATATGGGCATGTTTGGCGTGCGTGAGTTTGCTGCCATCATCAACCCACCCCAGGCCGGTATTCTGGCGATCGCCGCAGGTGAGAAACGCGCCGTTGTGCGTGGTGACCAGCTTGCCGTCGCGACGGTCATGACAGCCACGCTCTCGGTCGATCATCGCGCCGTCGATGGTGCGCTGGGCGCCCAATGGTTGAACGCGCTGCGCGATATCGTTCAAAACCCCTATTCACTGGTGATCTGAGCCATGGACAAATTCGATCTGATCGTCGTCGGTGGCGGTCCGGGCGGGTATGTCGCTGCCCTGCGCGCCGCCCAGCTTGGCAAGAATGTCGCGGTTGTGGAAAGCACGCATTTGGGCGGTATCTGCCTTAACTGGGGCTGCATCCCGACCAAGGCGTTGCTGCGTGCCTCCGAGCTGAACCATCAACTGCATAACCTCGCCGAGTTCGGGTTCAGTGCGGAGAAGGTGAGCTTCGATATCGAGAAGGTGGTGGCCCGCTCACGCTCTGTCTCGCGCCAGCTTTCCCGGGGCGTGGCTGGCTTGCTGAAAAAGGCCAAGGTCAAGGTGTATGATGGCCGTGCCAAGCTCGCTGGACGCGATGGCAAGGCGCATGTCGTCGCCATCACCAAGGATGGCAGTGAGACCGGCCGTATCGCAGCGCCGGATGTGATTCTAGCCACAGGGGCCCGAGCCCGCCACTTCCCTGGGCTCGAACCCGATGGCGAACTGGTCTGGACCTATCGTGAGGCGATGGTGCCCAAGGCGTTGCCGAAGCGCCTTCTGGTGATCGGGTCCGGCGCGATTGGCGTCGAGTTCGCCTCCTTCTATCGCAACATGGGCGCGGAAGTGACCATCGCGGAGGTGGCGGACCGTATCATGATTGCCGAGGACGCCGAAATCAGCGCCATGGCGCAGAAGGCCTTCGAGAAGCAGGGCATCAAGGTGCTGACCGGCGCCAAGGTCGGCCCGCTCGACAAGAAGGAGGGGACGGTCTCCACCCGGATCACCACAGCCGCGGGCACGACCGATCTTGTTGTGGACAAGGTAATCCTGGCTGTCGGGATCGTCGGGAATGTCGAGGATCTCGGTCTCGAGCAGACCAAGGTCAAGATCGACAAGACCCACATCATCGTCGATGAGTTCTGCCGCACCGGCGAGCCGGGCCTTTGGGCCATCGGCGACGTGGCCGGCGCGCCTTGGTTGGCGCACAAGGCGAGCCATGAGGGTGTGATCTGCGTCGAGAAGATTGCCGGGCACGATCCCGAGCCGCTCCATCCGCTCAACATCCCGGGGTGCACCTATAGCCGCCCTCAGGTCGCTTCCGTGGGACTGACCGAAGAAAAGGCGAAGGCGACGGGCCGCAAGCTCAAGATCGGACGCTTTCCTTTCCTGGCCAACGGCAAGGCGCTGGCCATGGGCGAGCCAGATGGTCTGACAAAGACCATTTTCGACGCCGAAACCGGTGAACTCTTGGGCGCGCACATGATCGGGGCCGAGGTGACGGAAATGATCCAGGGCTATGTGATCGCGCGCACCTCCGAGTTGACCGAGGCCGAACTCAAGGAGACCGTTTTCCCGCATCCGACCATCTCGGAAACGATGCATGAATCGGTTCTTGCAGCCTGGGGTGGGGCACTCCACTTCTAGTCATGACCATGCAGCGCATCACCATCGATCACCGGAAGTCGGGCTCGCTCCGCCATCCTGAAAAGGCCAATCGGCCCGATAACCCGATCCAGCGCAAGCCAGACTGGATACGGGTGAGGGCGCCGAACAGCCCGGTCTATCAGGAGACGCGCAAGCTCATGCGCGACAACAGACTGGTGACGGTCTGTGAGGAAGCCGCCTGCCCGAATATCGGTGAGTGCTGGTCGCAGCGTCACGCCACCATGATGATCATGGGGGAGATCTGCACCCGGGCCTGCTCGTTCTGCAATGTCACGACGGGTATGCCCAAGGCGCTGGATACGGACGAGCCGCAGCGCGTGGCCGAGGCTGTGGCCAAGCTGGGCCTGCGCCATGTGGTCATCACCTCGGTCGATCGCGACGACCTGGCCGATGGCGGTGCGCTCCATTTCGCGCAGACGATTGCGCAGGTGCGCGAGGCCTCTCCCGATACCACGATCGAGATCCTGACTCCTGATTTTCTGCGCAAGCCGGGGGCACTCGAGGTGGTCGTGAAGGCGCGCCCCGATGTTTTCAATCACAACATCGAAACCGTCCCCCGGCTTTATCCGTCTATCCGGCCAGGCGCGCGCTATTTCCAGTCCGTGCGCCTTCTGGATGATGTTAAGGCGCTGGATGCGTCCATCTTCACCAAATCCGGTCTGATGCTGGGACTGGGTGAGGAGAAAATGGAGGTGGCGCAGGTGATGGACGATTTCCGCATTGCCGATGTCGATTTTATCACCATGGGGCAATACCTACAGCCCACGCCCAAACATGCGGCCGTAGCCAATTTCGTGCCGCCTGACGAGTTTGAGGAATTCGCCCGCATGGCGCGTGCCAAGGGTTTTCTTCAGGTCAGTTCGAGCCCGCTGACGCGCTCGTCCTACCATGCTGATTCAGATTTCGCTGCGCTGCGTGAGGCGCGACAGAACAGGCTAAAGCAGGATGCGCTTTCGCCGGAGAGACAATAATGCCCACCCATGCCGAGCAACGGTTGATCGCTTACAGTCCTGAACAGCTTTTCGATCTCGTAGCCGATGTGGGTGCCTATCCCCAGTTTCTGCCCTGGTGCGTCAAGGCCACCATCAAGTCCCGGACCGACGAGGAACTCGTTGCGGATCTTACCGTAGGGTTCGGCCCGTTCCGCGAAACCTTTACGAGCCGCGTGTCCCTCGATCGTCCCCATCGTATCCGCGTGCGTTACGAGAAAGGGCCGTTCCGTTATCTGAACAATGTCTGGACGTTCACCCCCGAGCCGCGCGGGTGCCTGGTGGATTTTTTCGTCGATTTCGAGTTCCGCTCGCGTCTGCTTCAGAATGCGATCGGGGTCGTGTTTAATGAGGGTGTGCGCCTCATGGTATCGGCGTTCATCAAGCGCGCGCGCGACACTTATGGCGTGTCGTCCCAGCCCGGCGCTGTCATCCGCGACTGATCACGCTGTCGTTTTCGATGGCACAAGAAACTGCAACGGCTTCGTTACGTTTCGTGCTTATCGACGGGTATGAGCGTGGCCCAAATCCACGTTCACACCCCGGGATCCGCGAATTCTGGAAGGAAGTACCAATGAAGTTTTCCGCTATGGGCGCCATCCTGATGGCCGCTGCTTTTGCCATCGCTACCCCCGCTTTCGCCAAGCACGCTCCGCACAAGGCGCATGAGGGCAAGTCGGCCATGCACCACAAGAAGGCGGATAAGGGTTCGGCCTCCACCGAAGACCTGAATGCCCGCAGCCTGCAGCAGGCCCAGACCCCGGTTCCGGCAACGGCCCCAGCCTCTGCTCCGACGGCCAGTGCGACTGCTCCGGCGCCCGCTCCAATGCCGATGGACGGCTCGATGAAGATGCCCGCCTCGTCCATGCCGGCTTCTTCGGGTCAGTAAGACTGCTCTCGCGTGACCTCTCGGTCACGCAGAGGAAGGCCCGGGGGCGCGGCTCGATGGTCTGTCTGCCCCCTTGCTTTACCCCGTCGCGCCGCGGCGGGGTTTTGCTTTATATGATGCGCGCCTGTTTGCCTCCGTTCCTATCGGGTCAGCAGCGGGAGTCGACGCGTTCGATTGCCGGGCGAATGGTCAGTTCTGCTGCGGTTTCGCATGACTGAATCAGCGGTCTCCGCGCCTGCTGTTTTGCGTGGAGAGAGACCAAATGGTCATTATTCCCGCTCTTTTGGTCAGCAGTTTCAAAAGCGTTGGATGACATGGTCCGGTCAGGGAAAGACGGCTTAATGTTCTGCAATCTGGGGCCGGGGTCACTACCGTTTCGCGGCGTGATTGCCTATATCCCAGCGTCATGAGCGGCGTAGACAAGAAACTGGTTCGGGCCTGGGTCCGGCAGCAAGCGGGTCCAGCCAGGCGAGCAGCCCTGCCCGTAGTGATCTCCGGATCTTTCGGTACCCTTATTGGGATCGGTCAGGCCTGGTGTCTCGCGGCCATTATTGGCAGTGTGCTCGTTGCGCGTGTGCTCCCCGGCCTCGAACCTCAGGCCAGCCTTCATACGGCTACCGGACTGATTGCCGGTTTCGCAGCGCTTTCTGTGGCGCGCGCACTGTGTCTATATGTCCAGGAGCTTTTCGCGGCACGGGCCGGGATCGTGGCGCGCGCCCGTTTGCGTCGCTCGGTTCTGGATTCCGTCATCGATATCGGGCCAGCCCTGCTGCGTCGCCAGCATTCCGCCGAGATCGCGGCGCTGCTCGTAGACCGTATCGAAGTACTCGACGGATATTTCGCGCGCTGGCTTCCCGCCTCCATGACATGGATGCTTTTTCCGGCTCTCGTGCTGATTGCCGTGCTTGCCGTCGACCCGAGGGCGGCCCTGATCCTTGCGGTTTGCGGCGGACTTGTTCCGGTTGCCCAGGCCGTGTTTGGCATCGGGGCCGCTTTGGCATCACGCAACCAGTTTCTTGCCATGGTACGCCTGCAGGCGCGCTTTCTGGATCGCATTCGCGGTGTTGCGACCATCGTGCTTGCCAATGCGACGGATCGGGAGGCCGAAGCCCTGTCGCGTTCGGCTGATGATCTGCGCCGACGCACCATGAAGATCCTGCGCGTTGCGTTTCTCTCTTCCGCAGCGATCGACATCGCCATGGTCGCAGCGATAATTCTGATCGTCCTGACACAGGGACATTTCGTCCATCTCAACGGTCTGGCGGCGCCCAGTATCCAGCCCGCGCCGCATCTGACCGAGACCTTGTTCGCGCTGTTTCTCGTGCCGGAATTCTTTGCGCCGTTCAGAGGGCTCGCTCTGGCCTATCAGGATCGGGCCCATGCGGCCGGGGCGGCTGAGGCGATGGGAGGGCTCGGCAGCGGATTGGCCGCTCCTGAAGATGAGATCGCGCAGGAGCGTGAATCGCCCATTCTGGTTGTGACTGTTCGCGCCGAAGGTCTCTGCTATCGCTGGAAGGAGCAAGGACCGCTCATTCTGGATCGGGTCGACTTCACCGTAACCCCTGGGGACGTCTTGCTGCTTGATGGTCCCTCCGGCGCGGGCAAATCGACCCTGATTGAATTGCTGTTGGGTTTCATCAAGCCCGATGCTGGGCGCATCCTGTTCAATGATCAGGATATCGCGATCATGAGGGGCCGTGATATTGCGCGACACCTTGCCTGGATCGGCCAGAAGCCGGTGCTTTTTGCCGGCACACTGCGCCACAATCTGCTCTTTGCGCGGCCAGACGCCAATGAAAACGAATTGGAGCGCGCCATCAAGGCAGCCTCCATTGACAGTTTCCTCGGCCATCTTCCCAAAGGGCTGGATACAGAGATTGGTGAGGGTGGATTTGGCCTGTCAGGCGGCCAAGCCCAGCGCGTCGCGATCGCGCGCGCCTATCTCAAGGATGCTCCGCTCTTGCTGCTCGATGAGCCGACGGCGCATCTCGATCCCCAGACGGAGCAGGAAATCATCGAAGCCCTGCGTCGTCTTTCGGAGGGGAGAACAGTCATTCTGAGTTCCCACTCCGAAGCCATGAAAGCCTTCGCCACGGCGACGCTGCGTCTAGGCGCAGACCGCAACAGGGAGTCCCTATCATGAGCCCGATGATAGTGACGCCGGCAAGTTCCAAGGGGCAAGACAGGATCCGCGTTTCGCAGGCACTGACACGCATTCTCGTCGTCTGGAGACCTTACTATGCGCGCCTCGGTTTTGGCCTGATCCTCTCGGCCCTTGCCGCCTTGAGCGGGTTTGCGCTCATGTGGAACGCAGGGATCACTGTGACGACTCTTGCGCTCGGCACGGGCATCGCTTTTGGTCTGCTAAGGCTCTTTGGCGGTGCGCGTATCGGGCTGCGCTATGCCGAGCGGCTTTTTGCCCATGACGCGATGTTCCGGGCGCTTGCTGCGCTGCGCGTCTGGTTCTTCCGGCACCTCGCAGGGGGCGCCGCAGCCGGGTTGGGGTTCCGCCGCGCAGGAGACCTTCTCAACCGGTTGGTCGGCGACATCGAGTTGCTCGATAATCTCTATCTGCGTATCGCCATGCCGGCTCTGGGTATTCTGATTGCCCTGCCTGTACTCGTGGTGGTGGCGGGGCGAGAGTCCCTGAGGCTCGGCCTGTCGCTCGGGTTCCTGTTCGTTCTGGCAGGGTGTGTGATCCCGCTTCTGGCCGCACGGCGCAGCGCGCATCGAAGTCAGACGATCCTGCATGCGGAGTCCTCTCTGCGTGTGGCGGCGCTCGATCTCGCGACCGGGCTGCGCGAGGCGCGGGCCTTTTCGGGAGAGGCGCTGCTCGCCGAGCGTATCGTTGGTGAGGAAGCGCGTCTGCATGAGGCTCAACTGGTTCAGGCGCAGGCCATGGCGCAGGCGGGGGCCGTGTCCTATCTCCTTGGACAGGTAGCCCTTGTCCTGATCCTGCTCAGTCTCGTCGGTTTCCCCGGCATGACGCTCAGCCTCGTCTCGGGGGTGGCGCTCGTTTTTCTGACCGGTACGATCTTTGAATCCGTAGGGACTTTGGCGCGCACCAGCGTTCTTGCCGGGCGCGTCGGACAGGCTGCCGAACGCGTGGTGGCGATTGCCCGTGAGGACCATACGGCTGACCGAACAGGGTGTCCCGCGCCGGAGGCGGGGGATCTCGTGCTGCGCGAGGTAACCTATCGTTGGGACATGGCGCGTGCGCCGGTGCTCCAGGGGGTGACCCTGACCATACGCGCTGGCGAACATGTCGCGCTGATTGGGCCGTCGGGTGCCGGAAAATCCAGCCTTGCGGCGCTCCTGCTCAAGGTCGCTCACCCCGAGGCAGGCGAGATCCTGTTCGGCGGCCACGACATCTTGACACTGGATACCACGTCGTTGCGCGGCAAGATCGGATGGCTTTCACAGGCGACGCATCTGTTTGCCGACACTATTCGCAGCAACCTTCTGCTCGGGCGTGACGATGTGCCCGACGACCGGCTTTGGGATGCGCTCGAAAAAGCGGAGATGGCTGAGACCGTACAGGCCTTGCCCGAGGGGCTGGATAGCTGGGTGGGTGAGGGTGGTGCGCTGCTCTCCGGTGGTCAGGGGCGCCGTATTGCCCTGGCGCGCACCCTGCTCCAGGACGCACCGATCATGGTGCTCGACGAGCCTGCCACCGGGCTCGATTCAGCAACCGAGCGCGCGTTTCTCAAGACCCTCGGACGGTCCATGCAAGGGCGTACAGTCATCCTGATTGCGCATCGCCTGACCGGGGTCGAGAGACTGGACAGGGCCTGGCGACTTGATGAGGGCCGAGCATTGCCTTTGCCGTTTTGAGATCGGGCCTGATCGCACTGTGCAGGCACGTAGACATTGCGCGCTTGTGTCCGGCAGGGCGAGGTGGGTCTGCTTGACGGAAAGAGTGTCACACGGCAGTGACAGAACCACGGAACCGTGGCTGTCACGGCGATTCGAAAAGGAAATAATGATGCGTCGTCTGCCAGTGATGTTGTCGGTTTGCGCTTTCGCCGGGCTTACTGCCTGCACCGGCACGGGCGATCGCGATCGCTATCCAGTATTCTTCGAACCCGCCTCCACGACCATTTCTCCGACAGCCCAGAGCATCATCGACAAGGCGGCTTCTGACGCGCGCGCGAGCCACGCCAAGGTGGTTGAGGTGATTGGCCATGCTGGTGCCCGTGGCAATCTCTCTACCGACGAGATGCTGTCAGTCGAGCGCGCCAAGGTCGTTGCCGCCGCGCTGACGAAGTCCGGTGTGGATGGCGCCCAGATCACCCAGATCGCTCGCCCGCCCAAGAACAATGAAGATGCTCGCGTCGCCTCGCGCGTCGTGACCATCGAAATCGACCCGTCGACCCCCTGATCCAGACCGGATATCGCCTGACTTTTGACTGTTCCTGATGCCCCTGAAACCGGTCTCATTGCAGAGGCCGGTTTCCCTCATGACGAGACGCCCGATGCGGTTCTGCACCGTGTCTTTGGCTTCTCGTCCTTTCGAGGTCAGCAGCAGGATGTGATCGAGGCGGTGATGGCGGGGGAAGATGTCCTCGTCATCATGCCCACGGGGGGCGGCAAGAGCCTGTGCTATCAGGTGCCCGCCCTCTGCAGGTCTGGAATGGGCATTGTCATCTCGCCCCTGATTGCCCTGATGGACGATCAGGTTGCGGCGCTTCGCCAGCTCGGTGTCAACGCAGCAGCCCTCCATTCGGAGCTCGACCCGTCCCGCCTGGAGCAGATCCGCAACGATCTGCGCGACGGGCGGCTGGATATTCTCTACATATCCCCCGAGCGTCTCGTCTCGCCGGGCACGGCCCGCTGGCTCGCGCGCAATCCGGTCTCGGTGCTCGCAATCGACGAGGCTCACTGCGTGTCGGCATGGGGGCACGAGTTTCGGCCGGAATACCGTGCCCTCGCAGATCTTCCGAGCATTTTTCCCGGCGTTCCGCGTATTGCCCTGACAGCAACGGCTGATTCACGTACTCAGGATGATATCCTCCAGGCCTTGGGCATGCCCGAGGCGCATCGGCTGACCTCCAGCTTCCATCGCCCCAATCTGTTCCTCGCGGCCTCGCCCAAGGGATCGGAAACGAAGCAGGTTCAGGACGCGCTGGAGCGGCACAAGGAAGATGCCAGCATTGTCTATTGCGGCAGCCGCAACCGCACGGAGCGCATGGCCAAAAGCCTGAGGGAGCGCGGCTTCAATGCGCTTCCGTTCCACGCCGGGCTTTCCTCGCAGGAGAAACACGCGACGCTCATGCGCTTTCGCAGCGGCGAGCCCATGGTGATCGTGGCGACGGTCGCCTTTGGCATGGGAATTGATCGCCCTGATGTGCGGTGCGTCGTCCATCTCGACATGCCTGCTTCTCCGGAGGCCTATTATCAGCAGATCGGTCGTGCCGGGCGCGATGGCGCCCCGGCGGACACGCTGCTGCTCTATGGCGGTGAGGATATGGCCCGAGCCCGATACTGGCTGGAGCAATCAAACGCCCCGGAGACGGAGAAACGCGTCATGCAGGCGCGTCTCGAGAGCATGATCGCGCTTACCGAGACGGTCGGCTGTCGTACTCAGGCCCTGCTCGCCTGCTTTGGCGAACCACTGGACGGTCCCTGCGGTCATTGCGATAATTGCCGCAGCCCTGCGGAGACATTCGATGGGACGGAGGCTGCTCAGAAGGTTCTGTCGGCCATATACAGGACCGGTCAGCGTTTTGGCGCGGTCCATCTGACCACCGTATTGCGTGGCAAGCTCACTGAAGCCATCGAGCGTCACGCACATCAGCATCTGACGGTATTCGGGGTTGGCAGGGAGCACTCCGAGCAGTGGTGGCGCGGTGTTATCCGCCAGCTTATCGCACGCGGCGCCATTCGCATGAGCGGCGAGCACGGCACGCTTGGGCTTGATGTCGAAGCTGCCCGGCCGATCCTGCGTGGCGAGGAAAAATTGCGTCTCCGCGTGGACCCGATCAAGGCTGCTGCGAGCGCGGGGCGTTCCCTGCCAGCGTCTACGGTGATTGATTCTCTGGATGAGGATGAGCGCAAACGTTTCGAAGCCCTGCGTCGCTGGCGCCGCGACGAGGCGCGTGAGCAGGAGATTCCACCCTATGTGATCTTCCACGATGCCGTTCTGAGTGAGATTGCGCGCGAGAATCCCGACAGCGTCGAGGCGCTGTCGGATATCAAGGGCGTAGGTGCCTCGAAACTCAAACGGTACGGCGATGCAGTGATCGCCGTGCTGGAAGAGGGCTGAGATAACGCCTTCAGCCTGGGCAGTTGGCTCAGAATGACACCTCGGCCTCAATCGCAGCCTCTCGGGTTTTCGGGCGGGGGGCTGCGAGACCGTCCGGGGAGTTATTCTTTCAGCAGGAAGGTCACTGTCGCGGATGTGCCGCCCAGGAAGTTGAAGGTCAGCGGAATTGACTGCCCCGGCTTCGGCCCGTCCGGGAAATCACGACAGATCAGGTGATAGCCTCCCTCGGGGAACACCATCGTCATCTCGGCAGGGATCGTGAAATGTGAAAACAGATTGGCTGTGTGGCTGGTCACTTCCTGCTCGCTGTGAAAGGCCTCGATGGCGCTGCAATCGGGAGAACTGACCCCCGAGATCAGATGCGCCTCGTGTCCCTTGTTGACGATGGTGAAATAGGCAGCGGCCAGACCGGGGAAATGCGGCGCGCGTCGCATCCAGCCTTCGATCGTGATGTCGCGATTGGCGTTTTTCTGGCCCGGCAGGTTGTTATCATCCGTCTGGGCCAGCGCCACGGATGGGAATGACGCGGCACCTGCCATGCAAACTGTCACGAGAGATGCCAGAATAGCTTGCACTCTTGTCACTGATACGCTCCTTTCTGCCCCCGGCCACGGGTCGGGGTCGTGCCATCATCTGCCCATCAGGGGGAAACTCACATGAATTGTCCGTTCTGCGGCCATGAAGATACGCAGGTCAAGGATAGTCGTTCGACAGATGATGGCGCCGCAATCAGGCGTCGACGTGTCTGTGCGGCATGTGCGCAACGCTTCACGACGATCGAACGGGTCCAGCTGCGTGAACTGGTCGTGACGAAGATGGATGGCCGCCGTGTTCCATTCGACCGCGACAAGCTCGCGCGCTCCATTCGTATTGCCCTGCGCAAACGCCCGGTGGAGGAAGAGCGCCAGGAGCGCATCGTCAACGGGTTGGTCCGTCAGCTCGAAGCCTCCGGCGAAGCCGAAATTTCTTCCTCGCGTATCGGCGAATTGGCGATGGATGCATTGCACAGTATCGACGGTGTCGCTTATGTGCGCTTTGCAAGTGTATATCGCGATTTTCGCGAGGTAGAGGCTTTCTCGAAGCTCCTCACGGATATGCGGCCAGGCGAGGAGGGTAGCCCTCTTTCGCCGTCGGGTGAGCACGGGAAAGACAAGGAAGTATGACGATGACAGACCAGCCCAAGAACCAGAATGCGCCTAAGCGCTCGCGCACCGTTGCCCGGGTGGCGGCCGTACAGGCGCTGTTCCAGTGCGAGCAGGGAGGGGAGAATGCCGAGACGGTCATCAGTCAGTTCCAGCGTCACCGTCTTGCTGGCAGCAATGAGGAGGGCTTCGAGGAGGGCTACGTACCTGATGCGGATTTCCGTCTGTTCGGTCTGGTCGTCAAGGGCGCAACCCTCGCCCAGGATCACATTGATGAAGTGCTGAGCGGCGCTCTGCCTTCGACCTGGCCTCTGATGCGTCTCGACCCTGTCCTGCGTGCCCTGCTACGCGCAGCGGTATGGGAATTGGGCGAAGACATTCCCAGCCGCGTCGTCATCAACGAATATCTCGACGTCGCTCATGGCTTTTTCTCCGGCGACGAAGCCCGCCTTGTGAATGGTGTGCTCGACACGTTGGTTAAAAAGCGCAAGGCGACTGGGGACGCGGCTGACGTCTCCTGACATGAGTGGCGGCGAGTTCGACTTCATCGAGCGCTTCTTTCGGCCGCTGGCCGGTGAGGGAGCGCTCGGGCTCAGGGATGACGCGGCCCTTCTGGATGTGCCGGAGGGGAGGCAGCTCATCCTCTCTACCGATACGCTGGTGGAGGCCGTTCACTTTCTCCCTGACGATCCGGCAGAAACGGTGAGCCGCAAATTGCTGCGTGTGAGCCTGTCGGATTGCGCGGCTATGGGCGCTGTGCCGCGCGCCTATCTGCTGAATATCAGCCGCCCTTCCGGCTTCGATGATCTTTGGTTTGCCAGTTTCAGCGCCGGTCTTGCGCATGATCAGGCGCTTTATGACGTGCGCCTTCTTGGCGGCGACACTACCGGGACACGAGGTCCGCTCGTGCTCAGCCTTACGATCATCGGAGAAGTGGCGCGCGGGCGTGCCGTCAGTCGGTGCGGCGCCAAGCCGGGCGATCGGCTCTGGGTGACGGGAACGATCGGCGATGGTGCCATGGGGCTCATGGCGCGCCTCGGAGAGGTGCCCGATGCGGATGGCTATCTGACCGGACGCTATCGCCTGCCGCAGCCCCGTCTCGGGTTCCCTGTCCAGAACTTCGCCTCGGCCGGGATGGATGTCTCTGACGGCCTCGTGCAGGATGCAGGGCATCTTGCCCATGAAAGCGGGGTAGGGATCGATATCGAGGCGGAGGCGGTGCCGCTTTCACCGCAGGTAAGAGCGCTTGGCGGGGCCTGGCTCGAAACCTGCCTGACCGGCGGGGATGACTACGAGCTTCTCTTCACAGCGCCTGAAGAGGCCTCCGATGCGATCCGTCAGGCATCCCGACAGTCGGGGCTTGAAGCGACCCCTATCGGACATGTGCGTGAGGGAAGCGGTGTGCGGGTGCTGAACGGCGCTGGACGTGACGTAAATCTGACACGCAAGGGCTGGCAGCATTTCTGACCGTTGAAGGGAGGTACGGTTCAGGCGTCCTTTCCGCCGGTTGCTGGAACAGCCCTGCGAGCGCGCAGGGTCAATGCAGGCGCCCGGTTCGGATCGCAGGCTCGAAGAGCGCGCCCGAGCGGAAGGCACTGCGCCTTCGGGCTCGTGCGCATCGACCTTCGATCAGTTTAGGGCGATATCTTTCTCGTATACGCGATGCACCTTATTTGGCTCAGGCACGAGGCGTTTGACGAGGTTGAGCATCGGCGTGTTCGTATCGAGGATCCAGCCGAGCTCGACTGACTTATAGGGCAGGGTGGCGCGACGTCGGATGAGTTCGTCGATTGCCAGTGACGGCATCAACGCGCCAAGCAACGTGCCGCGCACCGTGTGCGAGACCCCAAGCAGAATGACACGAGCGGACTCGAACCGATGAGCCAGCAAGCGGGTTCCAAGTTTCGCCCAGCCCAGAGGTGAAGGGGCACCGTCGATATCCCGGGTGATGTCGAAGATGTTCGGCACCACCAGAGCCATGGCTGCAGGCTCACCGGCGCGGTCGATCTGGACGTAATGCTCCGGGCGCAGGACCAGTTTGAGCTGGTTGATCAGATCCGCCATCTCGTAATCCTGAAGGGGCACGAAGTTGTAGGTGCCTGCCCAGGCATCGTTATAAAGCGACCGAAGGACTTCCCCCTGCGCCGTGATCTGCTTCTTGGAAAGATGCGACACGGTGACATCGCCCAGCTTGCCTTCGCCCGGCTTCAGCGCGCCAGGCACGACATGACGATCATTTAGATCATCGGTCAGGTCGAGCTTGAACGTCAGGAGATCACGCGTTCCCTCGAATCCGAGTTCTTCCAGAAACGCGCGGGAGGTTTCAGGATGCCATGGTGTTCCGATCATCGGCGCTTCACGCTGCCCCGCGATCATCAGACCTGACTCGCCGTGATAGCCCAGCGTCACAGGCCCGCGCATACGGTGCATGCCCTGTTCACGCAGCCAGTCTTCTGCAGTATCCAGCAGCGCACGGAAGATTTTCAGATCGGGCAGGGCATCGAGTGCGCCGAACCAGCCGATCTTCTCATCCCAGGCTTCGAGAGCCTTGCCATCCACAACCGCCGAAATACGCCCAACGGGTTTGCCGTCGCGCCACGCCATGAAATAGCGCACGGAGGCATGGCGAAAAATGCCGTTTCGCTTGGGGTTGAGCAGATCGTTCTGCTCCATATCGAGCGGCGCCCGATAGCCCGGCAACCCCTTATAGAGATGCCGTGGCAGGCGTATAAACAGGTCCAGCTCTTTACGAGAGATCACCGGTCGGACAATCAGGGTGTCGCTGGATGGCGTATCCTCAACCTGTCGACGGGCTGGCAAGTCGATCACGGGCGGGTCGATAACGATCTGCTCCATGACGGTCCGCTCACTGACTGATTGGTCAGCGACAATCTGGCGGGGATCTTCTGCGTCCGGCAAGGTTCACTCTCTATCGCGGTAGGCCGGTTTGACCCCATGGTCCAACCCGGCTTCCGTTTCATTGACGAAAGCGCGTTGAATGTCACGTCCCGATCCATTTGCAAAGAAAGAGTTTGCACCCGGTCATGTTCTCATCACCGGGGCATCGGGCGGTCTGGGGCGCGCTTTGGCCAGATATTACGCCGGGCCGGGCACGCGCCTGACGCTCTGGGGCCGTGATCAGACCAGGCTCGACGCTGTTGCTGCCTTGTGTCGTGAGCAGGGAAGCGCGGTAACGTGTCATACGCTGTCCCTGTCCGATCTGGATGCAGGATTGGCGCTTTATCGAGTTTGCTCTGCTGAGCGCGCTGTCGATCTGCTCATTCTGAATGCTGGTGTTTCCGACATACGTCCCGATGGCGCCCTGACTGAAACGGTCGAGGCGGTGAGGGAGGCGGCTCTTGTGAATTATGCGGCGCCCGTCACGCTTGCCACCGAGGCGGCCCAGATGATGGCGGCGCGTGGCGAGGGCCGTATCGTTCTTATCGGATCAGTGGCAGCGCATCACGACCTGCCCTTTGCTTCCGCTTATAGCAGTTCCAAGGCGGGTCTTGCGCGTTTTGCCACCTGCCTTCATGCCGCCATGGTGCCTCACGGCGTGGGTGTCACCCTGATCGAGCCCGGCTATATCGATACCGCGATGAGCCAAAGGCTGGACGGGGCGCGCCCGCTGCTGGTGTCAGCCGAAGATGCAGCGGCCAGAATTGCGCGGGCGGCCCAACGCAATCAGGCGGTTCTGGTCTTTCCGCGCCTCTTTCTGGGGCTCAAATTTCTTTCCGCCATCGTGCCGCGTCCGATCGCGCATTTCCTTCTGCGTCGAGCAAAAGTCAAACAGACACCGCGCTGAGCGCGATTTGTCACCGGGGGTGTTGACGCAGGCCGTGTAGCCTGCGAGTGCTTTGTCACGAAACTCGGAAAAACCGTGCGGAGCGGCCCTGCCAGAGGCTGCTCCCGGCACCCTGGAGCAAGCGATGCAGGATATTGTCACTATCGATATTGGCGGAACGAACGCACGTTTTGCGATCGCCAAGGTCGATCAGGGCCGTGTTGTCGAGCTGGGCGAGGCAACAACCCTCCGTACGGCAGATCATGCAAGTCTGGCTCTTGCCTGGGAGGCTTTCGGGCGCACACTGGATCATCCTCTGCCCCGTTATGCCGGCATGGCCATTGCCTGTCCGATCCAGGGCGAAACGCTCAAGATGACCAATAACCCCTGGATCATTCAGCCGGCCATGCTGGCAGAGCGTCTGCATCTGGAGGACTTTACCCTCGTCAATGATTTTGGCGCCGTGGGTCATGCTGTGGCCCAGATCGACGACAAGTATCTTGAGCATCTGTGCGGGCCGGACCGGCCGCTCCCCACCGAAGGCACGACGACGATCGTTGGTCCGGGCACCGGCCTCGGTGCTGCCTGCCTGCTTCGCCGCAAGGGCCAGTATTTCGTCATCGAAACCGAAGGGGGGCATATCGATTTTGCGCCGCTGGACGAGTTCGAGGACAAGATCCTGCGTGCCCTGCGTCGCCGTTTCCGTCGTGTCTCGGCGGAGCGTATCGTGTCTGGACCCGGCCTGACCAATATCTATGAAACCATCACCGAAATGCAGGGCCTGCCGATCACCATGCGTGATAACAAGGCGCTTTGGGAAATGGCGATGGAGGGGCGTGATTCGATGGCGGCTGCGGCGCTCGAGCGCTTCTTCCTCTCTCTTGGTGCCGTCGCGGGGGATCTGGCCCTTGCGCATCGCGCCCAGGGTGTCGTGATTGCGGGCGGGCTCGGGCTGCGCGTGGCCGATCGCCTCCCGCATTCCGGATTTGCCGAGCGTTTTGTGGCCAAAGGCCGCTTCGAGAGCATGATGGGCGACATGCCGGTCAAGATCATCACCCATCCCCAGCCTGGTCTCTTTGGCGCCGCCGCAGCCTTTGCTTCAGACCATCCCGAGCTGTAAGGCCGGAGCTTCGGGGCCGGGTCTCACACGGGTTCGAGGCGCGACGCAAGTATCAGGCCGGAGCCCCGTCACGCGCTCGGCCAGTCACCGATAGGCAGGGCCTGGCGGCCGTCGTGTTTGACGTGGCTCAGGCCGTGCCTGCACGGTAACCATGCGAAGCATTTGCAAGAAATACCCGGCTTGAGGCCGGGTATTTCTTTTTGTGTCGCCTCCTTTTGTGTCTTTAGTCGAACTGGACCATTCGGCGATTTATCTCGTCAACAAAATGTGCTTTTGCCTTCTGCAAGACTTTGTTTAGTGCATTCGTGATTACAGTTTTGTAATCTTGATTTATCTGGAAGCGATCGGAAAGCAGGGGCCCATATGAAACTAGATCCGACCTTTCCGGAACCCAGCGAGGCCGCACCAGCGGAGCATCGCAAGCCCTTCTGGCGCCACACCTATTTTCAGGTTCTGGCAGCGATCGTGGCGGGGTCGCTTATCGGTCACTTCGCTCCCGAGACAGGGCAGGCGCTCCGGCCATTCGGAGACGGCTTCATTCGTCTCGTGAAGATGATCATTCCGCCTGTCATTTTCCTTACTATCGTGACCGGTATTGCAGGCATGCGTGATCTGCGTGCCGTTGCGCGTGTAGCGGGCAAGACATTCGGTTACTTCCTGTTTTTCTCGACCTTCGCTCTCGTTGTCGGTCTGATCACGGCCAATGTGATCAGGCCAGGGGCGGGCATCCACGCCAAAATCGGGGGTGCCGGTGAGCACGCAGCAAGCGTCGCAGGCTATATCGGCAAGGCTCATGAGAGCAGCATCACTGAGTTCGTTCTCAATATCATACCCGATACCTTCGTCTCTGCGCTCACGACCGGAAACATTCTACAGGCCCTCTTCGTCGCAATCCTGACCGGTATCGGTCTGGCGCTGATGGGCGAGCGCGGCGCGCGCGTCTATGATGTGCTGGAGGAGATTTCGGCGGTTGCGTTCCGTATTGTCGCCATTCTGATGAAGGCGGCTCCGATCGGTGCGTTCGGTGCCATGGCCTTCACAGTGGGCAAATACGGGGCTTCGAGCCTGGCCGATCTCGCCACGCTCGTTGTCACCTTCTATCTGACCGCCTTCCTGTTCGTCTTCGTCGTTCTCGGCATTGTCGGTCGCCTTGCCGGATTCTCGATCCTTCGTCTGATCGCCTATCTGCGCGCCGAGTTGCTTCTGGTTCTCGGCACGTCTTCCTCTGAGAGCGCGCTGCCCAGCCTGATGGCAAAAATGGAATCCGCTGGATGCCCGAAAAGCATCGTCGGGCTCGTGGTGCCCATGGGCTATTCGTTCAATCTCGACGGAACGAATATCTACATGACGCTCGCTGCGCTGTTCATCGCGCAGGCCTATGACATTCATCTCAGCTTCGGGCAGCAGATCCTGCTGCTGGGCATGGCCATGCTGTCTTCGAAGGGCGCGGCCGGAGTCACGGGGGCGGGCTTCATCACCCTTGCTGCGACATTGTCCATCCTGCCGACGATCCCTGTCGCAGGGATCGCGCTTATTCTTGGTGTCGATCGATTCATGAGCGAATGCCGCAGCCTCACCAACTTCATCGGCAATGCCGTCGCGACAATTGTCGTCGCACGGTGGGAGGGCGTTCTGGACCGTAGCAAGCTCGCTCTGGCGTTGCGTGGCGAGCAATCGGGTCTGGCAGCGCCGCCCGTCATTCCTGAGTGATCACCTGGGACACGTGTCATGCCAGATTGGTTCTCTTTCCCCCAGTCTTTCCGGACGCGGCGCGTCATATATTGCGGCACGGCGCTTGGTGTGCTGGCGCTTGGTATGCTGACACCGGGCTGCCAGGCACTGGCCCAGGGGCATAACCCGGCTCCCGATCCGACATCACAGACACGCGCGCCTGCCGAACCGGCGGTCAGTGCCTATCCTGCTCCCGCAGCGGGGGACGGGCTTACGACGTCGGGCTACAACCTCTCGCGCTGGGCCGAGGACTGGACGAAGATGCGCGATGCGAAAAACCGTCGTGACTTTCTCGATCGACTCAAATTCCTGCCGCTCAATCGCTCCCAGAACATCTATCTGACGTTTTCGGGTGAAATGCGACTGCGGCTCAACCAGACGAGCAACCCCAATCTGCGTAAGGGGCCACGCCAGAGGCAGGACATCATGCGGCTTGTGGGAGGGGCGGATCTACATATCACACGCTATTTCCGTGCCTTCGGCGAACTCGCTCACGGTGGCATTTCCGGCCCCAATATCGGAACTCCCGCAGCCTCGATGCGCAACAAGCTCGTGCTTCAGCAATATTTTGCCGAGGCTGACGCGCCCTTGAAAGCCGTGAACATCGGCGCGCGCTATGGCCGCCAGGAATTCACGGACGGCGCCAATCTCATGACGTCGCAGCGGGATAACAACACGCTCCGCTTCGTGCTCAACGGAACGCGTTTCTGGGTGCGCGGCCGTATGATCAGGGGAGATTTCTTCGATTTCCGCTATACGCGCCTCGGTCGCGGAGGTGTACGCGATGATGTGGTGGATCGCGGGATCCGCTTCTCCGGCGGCACTGGCGGGTTGGTGATCCCCAAGGATTTTCTCGGTAAATCCAAGCTTTACCTCGATCCCTTCGTATGGCGTTTGCGCAACAGGCGTGCGGTCTGGGGCACAGGCCCGGCGCGTGAGGACCGGATGTATTACGGGGTCAGGCTCTGGGGGGATGTACAGCGGCTGACGATCGACTGGGTCGGCAATTATCAGGGCGGCCATTACGACGGGCGCACGATCGCGGCCTGGCAGTTTTTTCTTGCGCAGACTTATCGGCTGGGCAAGGCGCCCACATCGCCGCGTATCGGTTTTCATGCCGATTATGCCAGTGGTGGCGGCGCGTTCGGAAAGGGCACAATGCGCAATGCGCTCGCCCCGTTCGGCAATAACATCTATTATAGCTACCAGCTTTTTCTGACCCCGACGAACCTTGTGGCCCTGGCGCCGAATATCACTGTTTCTCCGTTGGAAAGTCTGCGTCTGACGATCGAGCATCAATTTGCTTGGCGTGCGACCGTGCTCGATGCCGTGTATCGCGCCAACGGGACAGCCTTTGCAGGTACACAGAACACGCGCGCGCGCCGTGTGGCCCAGTCGACGCGCGCTCAGGCGGTCTTCACCTGGACGCCACGCCTGACGTTCACTGGACGCTACGAGCATTTACAGGCTGGACCTGCGCTCACGCGCGCCGGTTATACAAGCTCGGATTTTTTTGCCGGCTGGGCAAATTACCGCTTCTGAAACGCGCTATTCCTGCCCTTGGGGTCGGGGAAGACGCGACGTGATACGTGCGTCTGCGCGTCCCCGGATACGATCATCTGTATGGCTCTGATTGATGGGCGGTCCGCGCAGCAGAGGGGGTGAGAAGCCGGGGACAGGAGCGACCCCGGCACTTATATCGGGCAACGGCCTTAGCGCAGGCCCAATCGAGCCTGATAAGTAACAGGAAAGAGCGAAAGGGCGCGTAACCAGGGCGTCTCATCCACGTCATCCCCGAGCAGGACGCAATCGACGCCGCAACTCCGCAGGAACTGGGCCTGATCCGGAATCAGATGACCCTCGGCCCGTATCTCACCGGCAAAGCCGTAATACTCGCGCAGGGCCCGTGCCTGCGTGAAACCGCGTCCGTCACGAAAGATCGGGAAGGTCACGATGATCAGATCGAGATGATCGAGCGCTGTTTCCAGGGTCTCGACATCAAAATCAGGCGTGAGGCGTATCGCGCGGGTCGCCTCGGTCATTTCGGCAACAGGGACGATCTCCAGCGTCGGCGGGGCGGGATGACGCGCCGGTCCGAGCTCAAACTGTTTCATAAGCGGCTTCCTTGAACGGCGTATCGCCAAGACGTGTCAGGGTGTCCAGAAAGGCCTCTCCTTTGACCCGCACACTCAGATAACGATCGACGATGCGGGCAATGGCATCGACCATGTCATCTTCCGGCAGGGCGGCCCCAAGGATGTCGCCCGTGCGCGACAGATCATCATCGCGACCGCCAAGCGTGATCTGGAAGAATTCCTCGCCACGCTTGTCGACACCGAGCAGGCCGATATGACCGACATGATGATGGCCACAGGCGTTGATGCAGCCCGAGATATTGATTCGGAGCCTGCCGATTTCTTCCTGCAGAGCATTATCGGCAAAGCGCGCGCTCAACTTCTGTGCGATCGGAATGGAGCGCGCGTTGGCAAGAGCGCAGTAATCGAGCCCGGGGCAGGCGACGATATCGCCGATCAGTTCGTGATTGGCATCACCGAGACCGATGGCGACCAAGGCCTGCCAGAGCGCATGCAGACGATCCTGGGCCACATGGGCAAGCACAACATTCTGCAAATGGGTGATGCGCAGCTCCCCGAAGGAATACTGGTCCGCCAGATCGGCCAGTCGGTCCATCTGGTCCGAGGTGGCGTCGCCCGGAATGCCGCCAGCCGGCTTGATCGATACCGTCACGGCAATACGACCGGGGGCGAAATGCGGATGAGTATTGCTGCGTACCCAGCGGTCAAAGTCAGGATCGGCGGCGCGATCGCGCCTGAGCACGGCTTCTGCCTGCGGTTCGGCGCTCAGGTCGGGCGCGGCGAAACGCGCGCGAATGGCGTCGACCGTTTCCGGCGCAAGTCGGTAATGGGCGGGGTCCATACGCGAGAGTTCGTGCTCTACCGCCTTGCGGTAACCGTCGATCCCGAGCGCCTGCACCAGAATCTTGATACGCGCCTTGTAGATGTTATCGCGTCGTCCATACGCGTTATAGACGCGCAGGATCGCCTCAAGGGTCATGAGCAGGTCCGGCTCGGCTACTGAATCGAAGAGTTCATGCCCGACCAGCGGCGTACGTCCCAGTCCACCGCCTACAAAGATGCGGAAGAGCGGTCCGTGCTCTCCGGGGCGGGCAAGAATGCCGATATCGTGGAAGCGCGCCGCGACGCGATCCTGCGGGCTGCCCGAGATGGCGATCTTGAATTTGCGCGGAAGGAACGTGAATTCGGGATGCAGGGTAGACCACTGACGCAGGATCTCGGCGTGGACACGGGGATCCATCAATTCGTCAGCCGCAGCCCCGGCAAACTGGTCACAGGTAACGTTACGAATGCAGTTACCGCTGGTCTGGATTGCATGCATATCCACGTCGGCCAACTGTCTCAGGATCTCCGGTGTGTCTTCCAGACGGATCCAGTTGAACTGGATGTTCTGGCGCGTGGTGAAATGGCCGTAATCGCGGTCGTAACGACGCCCGATATGGGCAAGCTTGCGCATCTGACGCGAGTCCAGAACGCCATAGGGAATGGCCACGCGCAGCATATAGGCGTGAAGCTGCAAATAGAGGCCATTCATCAGGCGCAGGGGTTTGAACTCATCCTCGCTCAATTCACCGCTCAGGCGTCGCTGCACCTGACCTTCGAATTCCGAGATGCGTGAGGCGAGAAACTCACGGTCCGCCGTCTGATACTGGTAGTGACCGACAGGCGCGTTCATGCGTCCAACTCCGTAGCAAATTGCGGATGAACCGTAGGGCCAAACGCTCTGATCCGCTCCCTCACGCTCACCGGCTGGGCGACCGGCCCTGGTCGGACCACCACCTCATATACTCCGACCACACCATCATCCTGTGCCGATTTCGTGGCAATTTCGAGTGTCGACTCGTAAAGCTCCGGCGGGAGGATTGCCGCATGCGTGATCGATCGCTGCCAGGCGCCACTGGCATCGCGCCAGACGATAAGTCCGTCGAGCAATCTGTTGGCCGTCAGCACGAGTGCCTCGCCAGCGCCTATGCGTATCGCCCTTTTCATGGTCGCTCCCGCCCCGATTAAGCTTTTCACAGTGTGGAATATAATCT
This sequence comes from Asaia sp. VD9, assembly GCF_037150015.1. Taxonomy (NCBI): domain Bacteria; kingdom Pseudomonadati; phylum Pseudomonadota; class Alphaproteobacteria; order Acetobacterales; family Acetobacteraceae; genus Asaia; species Asaia sp. VD9. Next base: position 111,823 of record NZ_JBBCQM010000005.1, read on the forward strand.
ATCCACGATGATCGTGTGTTTATATCTCAGGAAACCGTGTCTTGGGCAAGGCGCTAAACTGCGCCCGCAATGAACAAGTTGCGTCCATCCTCTTGCAGCGATAGCCCATTGCCGCATACCGGATGTCCAATCGCCGCTGGCCAATCTGTCTGGAGCCTCTGCCATGCCTGACCGCCCCCCCTTGTCGAAGGAACTCTTTCGTGACGCGATGGCGCGCCTTGCAAGCGCCGTAACCATCATCACGACTGATGGTGAAGAGGGGCGCTGTGGCTTCACGGCTTCGGCGGTGTGCAGTGTTTCCGACGATCCTGCCACCTTGCTCGTCTGCGTGAATCGCTCGGCGACAACCCATGCTCATCTAGTGCGCAACAACCTGCTCGCCATCAATGTTCTTGCCCATGAGCAGGAGGCCCTCTCGGGGCTGTTCGGGTCGTCCCGCTACTCCATGGAGCAACGCTTCGCCTCAGGCATCTGGCGAAAGGGCGAGATCGGGATGCCCGTTCTGCAGGGCGCGCTCGTAACGCTGGAGTGCCGTGTCAGCCTGACGCAGGAGATCGGTACCCATACTGTGTTCTTCGTCGAGCCGCTCTGCGCCGAATTCAATCGCGATGAGGCGAACGGTCTCGTCTGGTTCGATCGGGCCTATCGACGGGCCTGACCAGTTGGGGATGCGGCGCGGTGCCGCGCCACATCAGGAACGTCAGATCATGCCCAGTAAGGCCTCAGGGCTGTCGATCTGAAAGGCTCGCTGAATGAGCGCACGCCCCGTGATCAGGGCACGGCGCCTTGCCTCGACTTCCTGCTCCCGGTCCTGACTGGCCTCGTAATCGGCAATCTGCGCGAAGCCGATGGTGCGGCGAACCAGTTCCAGACCGGCAAATCCCGCGCAATCATGCATGACCTGCTGGAAGAATCTTGTGCGCTCGGCGGACGAGACTGTTGGGCGCGACAGTGACCCCACATCGCCGCGCGCGCCGCTCTGTTCCCAACGTTCCAGATAGGCGTGGCGAAATCCGGACCAGAGCAGCGCAATCTCGTCACGCATCCACGCGTCGTGCTCGGGCTGTGCGTACGCATTCATGATCAGATTGGCCGTGAACATACCCAGATCGAAGCCGATTGGTCCGTAAAGGGCGAATTCCCCATCGATCACGCGCACATCATCGCCGCAGATCATGACAGAGCCCGTGTGCAGGTCGCCATGAAGCAGGGCCTGACCGCAGGAAAGAAAGCGCTCCTGCAGGCGTTCCACCGCAGCGTGAAGCGCGCTGTCTTGCTGAATCGCGGTCACGAGATCGTCGAGGGCCGGGCTGATCCAGTGGTTGCGCGCGCAGTCGCGACGATAGGGATCCGTCAGGATCAGATCCACGGTTATCCGGGTCAGGGCCAGATTGCGCGAGAAGATATCGCGCATGGCGTGTACATCCTCGAACGGCATGGCACGCCATGAAGTCGCAAAGCTCGCATGACCGACAAATTCACCGATGCGCGCCGCAAAGCCGGCCGGCGCCAATCCTGCGATCAGCGCTCCGCGCAAGACGTGATGCGTCGCGAGATTTTCCATCACAATCAGAAACAACCCCTCATCGAGATGATAGAGGGTCGGAATCTGATGCCCGACGGCCGGGCTTACATGCTGCATCCAGCGTGCCTCGAACAGAGTCCGTTCCAGAGGCATGGCCCAGGAAGGATCAACCCGGACATAGGGCAGGGATTGCTTGCAGCACACGCTACCGAGCGGCCCCGAAACGATGAACACCGTATTGAGATTTCCGTCGCTGACTTCGCGCGCACCCCAATCCGCCGTATTGCCGCCCAGTATGGCCGACACCGAAGGGAGAGCCGCGAGCGTGTCGATCAGCCCGGAGGCCGTGAGGGGACGATAGGCACTCATGGGTCAAGACGCTCCAGCATGGCTTTCGTGGTCGGCAGGACATGGCCCGAAAGCGAGGCAACCAGATGCCTCTCGTGACAGGCAATCTGATCGTATTCGTCATTGGCGCGCGCCTGCCAAGCCGCTCTGATGGCGGCGAAAGACAGATCGGTGCGGATCATGAAGCCAAGATCGACAATATGCGTGTGATCATGCTCGCAGGCGAGCAGGGGGCCGCTCAGGGTAACCGCGCCTGACAGACCGACTTCCTCGTCGAGCTCGGCCAGAAGCTGGGCGCCGAGGTCCACGGTGTCGGCGTCCTCCCGCGCTTCGACACTGCCAGCGGGAACGCCCTGCCAATACCCGGGCAGATACAGGGAGTTCGGATTGCGTCGCCCCAGAACGACGCCGTCCGGGCAGAGAAGCAGTCCCGTGACGGCCAGGGAGCGTAGATTGAGACGTGCCGCGAGTTCGGGCGCCCGCATCTGGGCGAGAACCCAGCGATATTCGCACCAGAAACCGGAGAGAGCATCTGGGGAAAGAGAGGAGAGGCAGAAGACGCGGCCATTATAGAGCCCCGGATGCGCCTTGAGTGCGTCGTGCCATTGCGCTTCGATCGCGGCCTCGAGATCGGGATCATCCAGAACCGGGGCGGGATGGCAGGTGATGCTCAGGGCCGTTGCGAGGCTCGTAACTGGCCAGGGGGCGCTTATCGGGTTCATGCGGGCTTCCTTTCCGCGGCAAGCAGCGCATCCAGTTCAGCCTTCATCGCATCGTCCAGGGTCAGTGCGCAGGATCGTGCATTCTGCAGCAATTGCTCCTCGCTTGTGGCTCCGGCGATCACGCTTCCCACTACGTCATGGCGCAGCAGCCATTGGAAGGCGAGATCGGAGAGGCTGTGGTCGTGGCGGGTTGCGAGCGCCTGCGCACCCTCGATGAATGACCAGACAGCGTCCGACCGGTAGCGCTCCTGGAGATAAGTCCAGGCGGCCAGGCGTGATCCTTCCGGCGGGGCGGTGTCGCGTTGATACTTACCCGTCAACATACCGGAGGCGAGGGGGAAATAGGGCAGGAGTCCCAGGCCAAACTGCTTTAACGCCGGGATGAGAGCGGTCTCGGCGCCGCGCTCCAGCAGGGAGAACTCATCCTGGCAGGCGATGATTCCCGAGAGTCGTTCCCGTCGGGCAATATGGCAGGCATCGGCGATCTGCCAGGCGGGGAGATTGGACACGCCTGCATAGCGTATCTTGCCGCTGCGGATGAGGTCGTCGAGCGCACGCAGGGTTTCCTCCAGCGGGGTGCGCGGGTCAGGACAATGAAGCTGATAGAGGTCGATCCAGTCTGTTTTCAGTCGGCGCAGACTGGCTTCGACCGCCGTCACGATATAGCGGCGCGACGCCCCGGATGCGCGTCCCGCAGGATCGTCGCCCTCGCACATTTTCATCCCGAATTTGGTGGCGACCACCACCTCCGCGCGATGACCCTCGAGCGCTGCGCCGAGTGCCTCTTCCGACGCACCTGCATGCGCGTCGCGCCGTCCGTAGACATCAGCCACATCGAAGAGTGTGATCCCGAGATCCCGCGCGCATGAGACGAGACGGGCGGAGCGCGAAGCGTCTACACGCCCCCCCAGATTATTGCAGCCAAGCCCGAGTTCCGAGACAATCAGCCCCGACTGTCCCAGAGAACGATAGCGCATGACCAGATCCCCCCTCCCGATGATGACGCAGATCATAGGCCAGCGCCGCGCCGATGCACAATCGAGCCAGCGCCCTGGATCAGCGTGGCGAGAGACGCACCGATACCGGGCAATGATCGGATAAAACGAAGGCCGGCGTGGACTTTGGCGGGAGCATCACGCGCAGGCTGCCGGAAATGAGCCAGTTCCGGGCCTGCCCTCCGAGCAGAATGTGATCGATGAAATAGCTGCCCCCTTCGCAGGGGCTGGCCAGCCCGGAAGTGACCAGAAGAGGCTGCGCCGCATCGACCAGGGCGCGGTAATACGGATCCTGCAGGGTGAGTCGGCGGTTGAAATCACCGATAATCGCATAGGCCTCGCCCTCGTCTTCGCGCTCGGCGATCCAGTCCGACAGGATGGCGATCTGCTCGCGCAGCACAGGACAGGCATGTCGGCTCTCGGTCCAGCTGCGCTCCCAGCAGCCGGATTTGAGATGGATCACCAGGAGGCGGAGCCGATAGCTCCCATCACTGACGACGACATCAAGACCCGGTCTCAGGGCGTGACCTCCATGCTGGGGAGAGCGGTCAAGCGCACGGAGTTCGTGCTGGACCACCACGTGCCATGGCGCGCGGAGAGCGAGGCCGAGATTCTGCGCAATGGGCGCATGGCTCAGGACGAGATGATAGAGCAGGGGCGGGAAGAGTTGCGCGAGCGCAGCCTCATTGGCGACTTCCTGGACTGCGATGATATCCGCATCGAGACGCGCCGCCTCCGCGGTGAGGGCGGCCCAGTCCCTGCCTGAACGAGAGGGAATATTGGGAGGCAGGTCTGCTCGCGCTGAGGCAGGCAGGATCAGCCAGTCAAGATTCCATGTGGCAATCTTGAGGGGAGACGCTTCGGCTGACGGGGCAAAGACCCAGACAGCCAGAAGCAGCCCCAAAAGCCAATCAGGCCTGGACGCCAAGATCGCTCAGAACATCGCGCACCGTGCGCTCCTGACGGGTCTGCTCGTCGATCACGACGACCTGACCCGAACCGATATCGTAGAACCAGCCCTGAAGGGCGATTTCGCCCGCGGCCAAGGCCCCGACCACGGCTGGATGGGTGCGCAGATGGGCGAGCTGAAGCAGTACGTTCTGCTGGGCCAGTTCCTTGACGGTTTCCGGCCCCGCGTCTTCGGCCTTCAGCGGGCCGAGAGCGGCGCGAGCTGCTTCGGCATTACGCAGCCAACGCGCTACTGTGGGCATCGCATCGAATTTCGGGTTGTTCAGATCGCACAAGGCGCCCATCGCGCCACAATTCGAGTGACCACAAACAACGATATGCTTAACCTTGAGCACGAGCACGGCGTATTCAATGGCGGAGGAAACCGCACCGAGCATTTCGCCATGCGGCGGGACGATATTGCCGACATTGCGCACAATGAACAGGTCACCCGGCGCGGTCTGGGTGATCATGCTCGGGTTGATACGGCTATCGGAGCAGGTGATGAACAGGGTGGAAGGCGACTGGCCATCGGCAAGACTTTCGAAAAGCTCGCGATGCTCTTCGTAGACTTCGTCGTCGAAATGCTGCACGCCCTTGAGCAGGGCAATCAGGCTGTTTTCGATTTCACTCTTCATCGAGACCTCATCTGAAAGATTGCTGTTGCACTGCTGTATTAGTGCAACAGCTTGAACTCAGATGCCTTCGATGCCGCGCTTTTGATTAGGTGTCCATGCCATAACGACATGGTTCACCCTTTGTCATGATCGCTCAGGCAGAGAGCGTTTTTCTGAGTGAATCGAACACGGCGTCGCTATTCGGCTGCGGCCCGCCGGCCTGGGCCATATCGGGGCGGCCACCACCGCCCTTGCCGCCCATTTCAGCCGAAGCAAGGCGCACCAGGTCAACGGCATTGAAGCGATCATTCAGGTCCTTTGTGACCGCCACGACCACGCTGCCCTTGCCCTCAGCGGTCGAGATCAGCGCCACGACGCCGCTTCCGATCTGCTTTGTAATGGCCTCAGCCATGTTCTTGAGTTCGCGCGGCGCCACATCGCCCAGATCACGCGGAACGAAGGTCACGCCATTGATGGTCTCGCTGGCGGAATCTGCCTGACCGGTGGCGAGGCGCCTTTGAAGTTCCGAGACCTGTCGTTCGAGCGCGCGACGCTCTTCCACGAGCGCGGCGAGGCGGTCGGGCGCCTCGGCCACGGTGGCCTTCAGCAGATCGGCCATGCGACGCAGGCGTTCATCGGCTTCGATCGCGAGCCGGTCGGCCGCAACGCCGCAAACGGCTTCGATACGACGCACACCGGCCGAGACGCCGCTTTCCGACACGATACGGAATGGCCCGATCTCACCCGTGCGGCCCACATGCGTGCCACCGCAAAGTTCGATCGAGTAGGCGCCGCGCGTGTCATCGCCCAGCCCCATGGAGACCACACGGACCTCGTCGCCGTATTTTTCGCCGAACAACGCCATGGCGCCCTCGGCTACGGCGGTCTCGGGCGTCATGATGCGCGTTTCGACGGCGCTGTTCTCGCGAATGCGGGCATTCACCTCGCGCTCGACCAGAGCCAGTTCCTCGGCCGTAATGGGGCGCGGCTGTGACACGTCGAAGCGCAGGCGCTCCGGCGCGTTCAAACTGCCCTTCTGGGCGACATGATCACCCAGCTGGCGACGCAGGGCCTCATGAAGCAGGTGGGTTGCGGAGTGATGCCCGCGCACGGCCTGGCGCCTTGTATGGTCGATCTCGGCTGTGACCGAAGTGCCGGGGCATACGGTGCCTTCGAGTACGCGGCCATAATGCACCAGCAGATCGCCATTGCGCTTCTGGGTGTCAGTGATCTCGATCCGCAGATTCTCACCGACCAGCACGCCATGATCGCCCACCTGTCCACCGCTTTCGCCATAGAAGGGGGTCTGGTTCAGCAGGATGGCGATCTCGTCGCCCGCTGTGGCGCTCTCGCTCTCGACACCGGCCTTCGCAATCAGAACGATCTCGGCATCGGCCTTTTCCGAGTTATAGCCCAGGAACTCCGAGGCGCCGAAGCGCTCCCGCGCGTCGAACCAGATGGTCTCCGCCGCAGCATCGCCTGAACCGACCCATGCCGCGCGCGCACGGGCGCGCTGCTCGGCCATGGCGGCTTCGAACCCGGTCACGTCGACCGTGCGGCCCTGTTCGCGCAGCGCATCCTGGGTCAGGTCAAGCGGGAAGCCAAACGTATCATACAGCTTGAAGGCAACGTCGCCCGGCAGGGCACCGCCTTCAGCCACGCGGGCGGTCTCGTCTTCGAGCAGCGACATGCCGCGCTCAAGCAGGGCGGTGAAGCGTTCTTCCTCACCCTTCATGGTTTCGGCGATGAGCGCCTGATGCTGGACCAGTTCGGGATAGGCCGAACCCATCTGGCGGATCAGTGCGGGGAGCAGGCGATAGAATACCGGCTCGGTCGCGCCCAGACGCTGCAAATGGCGCATGGCACGGCGCATGATACGACGCAGCACATAGCCACGCCCATCCTTGGACGGCATGACGCCATCGGCAATCAGGAAGGCGGTCGAGCGCAGATGATCGGCCACCACGCGATGGCTCGCACGCAGCGCGCCATCGGGGTCGGTGCTGAGTGCATTAGCGGTCGCTTCGACCAGGCTGCGCAGCACGTCGGTGTCATAGACATCGCGCTTGCCCTGCATGACGGCGGCAAAGCGTTCAAGCCCCATACCCGTATCGATCGAGGGGCGCGGCAGCGGCGCGCGCGTGCCCGGAGGCCCTTCAAGATACTGCATGAAGACGAGATTCCAGATCTCGACGAAGCGATCCCCGTCTTCCTCGGGCGAGCCCGGCGGGCCACCCCAGACATCGGGTCCGTGATCAAAGAAGATCTCCGAGCAGGGGCCACAAGGGCCGGTATCGCCCATGCGCCAGAAATTGTCGGAAGTCGGGATTCGAATGATCTTCTCTTCGGGCAGGCCAGCGATCTTGCGCCACAGACCGGCTGCTTCCTCATCCTCGGCATAGACCGTGGCGAGGAGCTTCTCTTTCGGCAGGCCATAGCCCTTGGTCAGGAGATTCCAGGCAAACTCGATCGCGTCGGCCTTGAAATAATCGCCGAAGGAGAAATTGCCGAGCATTTCGAAAAAGGTCAGATGGCGAGCCGTGTAGCCGACATTGTCCAGATCGTTATGCTTGCCGCCCGCGCGCACGACCTTCTGAGCCGTGGTCGCTCGGGTATAGGGGCGGGTTTCCTGCCCTGTGAACACGTTCTTGAACGGCACCATGCCAGCATTGGTGAAGAGCAGGGTCGGGTCGTTCTGAGGCACCAGCGGTGCTGAAGGAACGATCTTGTGGCCCTGGTCTCCGAAATACTTCAGAAACGCGCTGCGCAGCTCATTTGTGGTGGTGTTGTGGATCGGTGTGGTCATGGCGCGAGCAGAAAATCCCGATTGCGGCGTGAAGATGGCATCTCCACTAGAGCAAAGAGACCGCAAAGGAAATGTTTTGCGCGTGGGCTCTCAGGATTCCAGATCGCGATCGACCGGATCGACATTCAGATCCACGGCCATCTGGGCCAGTTCCATGGGCGTTTCAGGTACTTTGGCGCGGAAGACAAGCTTGCGTGACAGATTGAAATTGGCCATCAGCCCCATCAATGACCCGGCGGCCAGCGGCAAAGCCACATGGCGTGAGCAGAATGGAATGGTGAAGCATAGCGCATAGACCGTGCCGCGATTGAGCAGGAACCCGAAGCTGTTGGCCGCAAGGAAACGCAGCCATTGCAGGATGGGATGATCGCGATGGGCGACACTGCGAAAGGTCCAGATCTGGTTGAGCAGCCAGTTGAGGCTGGCGACCAGGAAATAGGACAGCAATGTTGCAGCCGTCAGGCCGAGTTCGGGGCGCAGCAGCGTGACGATCAGGATGTCCCAGACCAGCCCCAAGGCCCCGATGATCCCGAAACGCAGGAACTGCGTGATGAGCTGTCTTGGCGCCCGGGGGTAGAAGAGGCGTTTCTTCAGCAAGGGGCAGGGCCTTTCGCAATCACCGGTGGATGGCGACAAGCTGGTAAGACGATCGCGTAACGGATGCAAGGCTCGGTAGAACGCGATCCCGGCCAGATCACTTCAGTGAGGGGAGCGCCCAGGTTCGATTGCCCGGGGGATATCCCGGGGTGGCGCCGCCAGCGGTATCTTGCACACTCAGCTCTTCCTCGGAAAAGGAGAGCCGATATGAATGCTGCATCTGCCCTGGTCACAGGGGGGGGAGCCGCGGTGTAGGCGTGGCCATTTGCAAGCGTCTGGCGCAGGATTGGTTCGATGTCGCTTTGACCCATGCGCATAATGAAGCCCGTGCCCTCGAGACGAAGGCGGCCATCGAAGCACTGGGGCGACGTGCGCTTGTGATACGGACGGATCGACACTTTGATGTGCAATGCAGGGGGCTATCCCTATGGTCCGATTGACAGCATGAGCGATGGTGAGATTGAGTCCACGCTCTCTCAACCTGCGCGGGACCATGATCGAGACAGCCGCCGCGCTGCCCCATATGCGCAAGGGGGGAGCCTTATTTATATGGGATCGGCTTTCGGTGAGCGCATGCCGCTGCCAGGTGTGTCGGTCTACGCCGCGACCAAGGCGGCGCTGGTCGGGTTCTTGCGAGGCGTTGTGCGTGATGTCGGTCCGCGCGGCATTACGGCCAACGAACGCGGTCCAGCCCGGCCTGATCGATACCGAATGGAACCAGGCGGACGGGGCCCATGCTGAAACGCTTGCAAGCTTTGTCGCCAGTGGTGCCTTTGGCGAGACAGGGCATATCGCTGCGGCTGTGTCCTACCTTGCGGGCCCGGCAGCCAGCTATGTGAACGGAACGACGCTCACCGTCGGTGGCGGGTTATGCGCGTGACAGCCGGGCCCTGCGCCAGCTGAACCAGCCCCAGATTGCAAGCCCTGTGAGTCCTGCATAGAGCCCCGCACTGAGCCAGAGACTACGCTCGATGAACAGGGCCACATAGGCGCAGTCGACGGCGATCCAGAGGGGCCAGCAGGCAATGAAGCGGCGTGCTGTCCAGATCTGGCCAATCACACTGAACACGCTCAGCGCTGCATCGGTCATCGGAGCAGCGTCGCTCGTCCAATGCCGGAGCGCGACGCCTAGGACCGTGCTGGCCGCGACACCCAGAGCAAGATCTCGTGCCAGGATGGCGCGACCGATAGGCCTTACGGCAATGCCCGCCTCCCTGCGCGCCACGCGATACCAGTCGTACCAGCCTTTCAGAAGAAACAGGCAAAAGACGATCTGCAGCGCGGAATCCGCGTAGAGCCGGGCTCTTGCGAAGACGACCAGATAGAGAAGTGAGGCGAGCAGGGAGCAGGGCCAGCCGAGCACGCGTCGCTGCGCGGTAAGGGCAATGCCCATCATGGTCACGATAACGGCCAGAGCTTCGATCGGGGACATCACCGTGCGTTGCCCAGACTGTCCGGGGACGCGACGAGATCCAGCAATTTCTGCCCATTCTTTGTGCTGAACCAGCGCGCATGGGCCACGAGATAAGTGTCATGGGTGACGCGCGCGAGTGCAGGTTGCTCGACAAGACAGGTGTAATACCAGATCTCCGAACAAGCGAAGGAAACGTGGGCGAGGGGAAGAAATGCGGCGATGCCCGCCCTATCCTGCGCAGTGAGCGGCCATTCTTTGTGGTAGCCGCGCAGGAAAGCGCGCACTTGTTTCCAGTCGACCGAATAATCGGGCGCGGTGTCTGGTGTTGCGTGCGGCGTGAGCCATCCGATCATGCTGCGCTCCATGGCAACGGCGAGGTCGAAACCCCGCGTCGTCAGATCGGCCATGCTGAAATCGAACGGTACGCCTGCGGAGTAAGATGCTTCATCGCTCAGCCCTGTGCTGCTTTGCGGCGCAGGGCGCTCATGCCAGATGAGGTTGGAGCCGTGCCAGTCGCCATGACCCCACCGCAGGACCGGCGCCACAAGAAGGGGGGCTGCACGTTCGAAATGGGGCGTCAACGCAGCAATCAAGGCGTGATCTCCCCCCAGATCCGTCAGAGCCTGCTCCAGGTCAGGCATCGATGCGATCCATGCCCGCAGCCCTGACGCCGGGCCATGCGGGCCACAGAGCGGGGTGAGTGCAGAGACGAGGGAGCGCTGGGCACGAGACGGCGCGGAGTATCCCTCTGCTGCACGATGAAAACGCGCCAGTGCATTCCCGGCCTCGAATGCCTGATCAGCAGTGAGATATGACTCCCATGACATGCGATCGCGATAAAGATCCTGTCCGTCCAGCGCCGGGAAACACTCATAGCACCAGATCGCACCATCTCTGCCTTGCGATGAGTACGTGGTGTCGCCCGAGGACGTGGCACGAGGCAGGGCCACCGCCAGACCATGCCGGGCCAGATGGGCGATGAAGTCGTGTTCCTGGCGCAAGGCGGCCGCATCACGCAGGGCGCGATGATGACGCTTGAGAAACCAGATGGCGCCAGACCCGTCCCGCAGGCGCGAAACGGCGGAAAACGGGCGCGCGCTGTGCCACTCAATGGCCTTTTCGCAGGTGAGGTCGAAGGCGCTTAGAGCCTCCTGCGCCTCGTTTTTCGTAATCAGGGGCCAGTCACGCTTGGCCTCTTTGCCCCAGAGGCCGAACTGACCGGGGGCCTCGGGCGTACCGGTCATCAAAAGCCGGCTGTTGCCGTCGCGAGGGCAGAAAAGCCACCGCCGATATAGTAATCCGGTGCGCTTCCCGCGATGGTCGTTCTATAACGCCCGAGAGTATCCCGTGCGTTGAGCGTGGGGTCGGCAACGCCCGAAAGATAGTGCTCATTGGTGATGTTGATGAAGTTCAGACGGATCGACGGGGCTTTCAGGCGCTTTGCATCAGAAAAACGATAACCGAGCGTCAGATTACCTGTCGTATGATCGCTGATACGCTCGTCATTGGTGAAAGTGGCGTATTGCCTGCCGGTGTACTGAACGGCGGCAAACCCGAAAACATGTCCGTCATCATAGGTGAGCCCCGCCGAGGCCTGTAGCCGGGGGCTGCGCACCGCGGTTTTGCCGGCAGTGGGCAACAGATCTCCGTTGCTCGCGATGTTGTTGTCGATCGTGGCGTGCAGATACTCGCCGGAAACATAGGGCGCCCAGTGATGCCAGGGCCGAAGACCAATCTCGACATCCAGACCACGGGAGGTCTGGCCACCCGCATTCATTGTCGAGGATACCGGGGTGTTGTTGATCAAGACCTGCGTCTGGATCTGCCTGTTGGTAAAGTTATAGTTGAAGAAGGTCAGGCTCCCTGTCACGAGCGGCCCGCTATATCGATATCCCAGCTCTTCGGAGATGGAATATTCGTTGCGCAGATCTCCCGAGCCAGTAGTGCCGGTCGCGCCACTCGTCGGATCGTAGTTATTGTAGAGCGCCGTGAAGGCGGGAGCTCTGAAATTGGTTGTCGTATTCACGAAGATCTGGTGGCGTGCGGTGATTTGGTAGCGCAGGCCAAGCCGGGGGAGCGGTACGGCGCTATTGCTGCCCACGTGATATTGCGGGCCCGGTACGGCATTCGTTCCAACGCGGCTGACCATCACCTCCTTGAAACCGGCCTCGATCAGGAGCCGGTCTGAAAGCAGGTGCATCCGGTCGCCAATATACAGGGCATTGGTCATGCTGATCGTGTGGTTATTGCCAGCAACATAGATGCCGCCATCCGACAGCCTGACGAAATTGCGGGTACCACTCCCCCAGATATTCGGTGACCCGCCATTTGCAGAGACGGGCGAGAAAGACTGGACTTCGTGATCGTCGCCGTAATCGAACCAGTATCCGAGCACGGTCTCGTTCCAGCCCTGCTTCCACGCGATTTCGGAAGTGAATCCTGAGCGGTAGCTGCGCTGGGTGTAATTGGCGCGTACGATCGCCTGATCGTCTTGGGCGCTCGGTAACGACAGGACATCGCCCAGGGCCTGTGTGCCCGTGTAGAGCCCACTCAGGGGAAGGGTGGAACCGCCAGGGACGTTTCCATAGGCGCCCTGGGCATAGGGCGTGGCATTGAAGGTCAGGTGATCCGTCAGTGCGAGCGAGACGGGAGCACCCATATACAGGGTCCGCTCCGGCGCGCGCCACAGGCGCTGATAATACTGGGCCTCATCCGGGTTTGACGGATCATACTTGCCCGAAAGCGCATTGGCCGAAGACACGCCGTACGATTTGAAGGCGTCCTTCGAAACCTGCGGGTAGTAGCTCGTGATCGTGCTGTTGAAGCTGCCGAGCAGAGATGCGTGGGAGCGTTCACCGATATCGCGTACCAGCTTGAAATCGATATGATGGCGCATGTCATGGCCCGGCCCACGCCAGTTTTCAGCGCTCGTGTGGGAGTAGGACACAAAGCCGCGCAGCCCGGTATGCCCGATCAATCCGGTATCGAGACGCAGGAATTCGCGGTTCGTATTGTATGAGCCATAGGAAACCGAGGCTGTGCCTCCCGCCTTGCGAGCCGGATCACGGAAACTCAGGCTCATGAGGCCGCCAGCCGCATTGAGCACCGGGCTATCAAGATCGGCGGCACCCTGGCTGAGGGCGACCTGCCGATAATTCTCGCCGTCTGCAAACTGACTGGGATAGCCCGAGTAAAAGGCCAGATCGTTCAGCGGCATGCCCTCCAGCACGTAACCGATCGAATCCGTATTGAGCCCACGCACGGAAATTGTCGTCTGGGGGGAGAGCCCCATGGCATCGGACGCAGCGACATTGGCACCGGGCAACATCGAGACCAGTTGGTAGGCGGTCGAGATGGGGGCCTGCTTGGCGATGAACGCGCTATCCACTGCGCTGATCGAACGCACCGCGTGCTGGGCTTCGATCAGCCCACCACCGCGCTCGGCCTCGCGTTTTTCCGGCTCCGTCGCCTTGACCGTAATCTGTTCGGTTTTCGCTTTTTTTACCGGAATACTGGCCCCGCGTGCATTCTGGGCGGCGATGACAATGCTCGCGCCACATCCGGCGACGCCGCAAAGAAGCCAGAACCTGCGTGCGGATCGGCGCGAGGGGGCCAGGTGAAATGCCACTATCATAATCCAGCTGTCAGGGCGCGTCGGCTTTGCGGGGGCGGGGCTGCCGGGCAGGCCAGGCTACAGGGAAGGGTCGATATGAGAGCAATTCTCATAGAAGACCCATCGCGGCAAGACCAATCGCCCTCCTGGCTCAAAGCCTCGCCTCATGGGCGTCGGCCTATCCCGGCTCGCTGGACATACCGAGCTTCATGCCGAGCTAACGCGTCGCCAGGGTTTTGCCGCCATTGATCGCGATCACGGCGCCACTACTTCATCAGTGGGCTTTCGGCGCCTTGGTCTCCGCCCCATACATGTTTCGGCACAGGGCGAGAGCGGTCGTCATCTGGGCGCGCACCCTGATTTCTGCTATTCGGCCATGGAGCAAGGGGAGGAAGCGTGCGTGGCAGACCGGATCGTGGAACCGCAGATCATCGAGCAGCATGTTGGTGGCTGGGTCATCAAACGCGATACGGATAATGCGCCTCATCGCGCCGGTCCTGAGGATATCACGTTTTTGAGCCGATTGCTGTCTGAACAGGGTGCGCGTTCGGAAGCCGAAGCGATCGAGGCGGTGGCCTCTGCCCTTGCCGGTTGGCTCGTGCAGAAAGCGCGCGGGGAGCGCCCATCATCGCTCGCCGCGGACGATCACCTCGCGTTGATCAGACTTCTTCCACCGGTAGGGATGGTAGAGGACGGGACTGCGGATGCGGATCTCGATACGGCAGCTTTGCACCCGGAGGCAGATATCGGCAGCGGTGCTGCTGTGGAGATACCGCACGAACCGGAAATCCAGAGCGCTGCCGTGCACACGGCGCCTGACGCGTCCGCTTCACGCCCGAGTTTGACGCCCGTTCCTCTGCCTCGATACGACCTGCTGGAAGGTCACGACATGGCGCGCTTTCATCTCGACCACGGGATCTGAGCGTTCCTGTCTGATGCCGGGAGGGCGTCGTCTTTCGGCTCAAATCGCGCGCTGGGGGCGTCTGAGGCGGAGCACCAGCACGAGCCCGATCAGCGCACAGACCATGCCCATGATGAAAATCGCCCGATAGCCGAGATGATCCGAAACCAGACCGGCGACAGGCCCGCTGACCGCATAAGACAGATCCTGGAACGCGGCGAAGCCCCCGAGTGCCGTTGCGCGCATGGGGCCACTGACCCGGCGGACCACCTCGACGCCCATTGATGGATAGATCAGCGAGCACCCGGCTCCGGTTGCGACCGCGCCGATCAGCGCCAGAGCGGGTGAGGGCGCCAAGGCAATACAGGCCTGACCGATGGCCTCGATCGACAGAGAGGCCAGAGCGACGCGAATGCCGCCGAAACGGTCTGGCATATGGCCGCAGAATATTCGTCCCGCGACGAATGCGCCGCCAAAGCATGTCAGCCCCAGTGCGCCGTAGGACCAGTGGCGATTGATGAAATAGACCGAGAGAAAAGCCCCGAGCACGGCAAACCCGACACCCTGGAGTGCCACGACCGTTCCGAAAGGACGTATCGTGCCCAGAACGGGCCAGAAGGAGCCGCGCTCGCCGGTCAGGACGGGTGCCGCCGAAACAGGCTGGATGATGACCAGACCGATGCAGGGCAGGAGCGTGCACAGGATCATCAGCGTTGAAAATCCGGCATGATGGAAAAGCGATAACCCGACAGGGCCACCAAAAGCGAAAGCGCCGTACATGGCGGCCCCGGTCCAGGTCAGCACCTTTCCCGCTCCTTTTGCCCCCATCAATCCGATGCCCCAGCCATGCATGCCGACAAGCGTGTAGCTCTCTCCAACGCCCAGAAGCAGGCGCCCCAGAATCAGCAGACAAAACGAGGGCAGTCGCGGCAGAATCCCGAGGCCAGGAACGAGGCATATCAGGCTTGCCAGCGCGTAGAGCATCAGGCCGAAACGCATTGCCGAACGGCCGCCGCGTGAATCGGTAAAGCCGCCTGCGAGGGTGCGGGTCAGAATTGTCGACACGAACGCGATGCCCACAGCGACACCGGCCAGAGCGTTCCCATAGCCGGGCCATGAGGTGACGAAGGGGGGGATGACTGCCAGCGGCATTGCTACGGCGAGGTAAGAAAGGAAGAGGGCGGTAGTCAGGAAGACGAGTTGACCCGGAGCGGGGGCGCTTTCTGCCATGGCTGGTGACTCGTTCTGGGCTGGAGCGGATTGCGAAATGGACGGGGAACGCTAGACTTCCTGACCGAACGGTTCAAATAACGCTGTAGTGACGTGATCCCATCCCATGGACCTTCGCCGATTCTCCGAGGCTGTTTCACGCCTCGCGATGGTCAGGAAGATTTCAGGCGGTTTTCGCAACGCTGCGCGATGCGCGCGAGGGATGCATCCTGACCGTGACACGCGGTCAGCATCATTCCCGCAGGCAGCCCCTTCCAGTGCAGGGGCAGGCTGTAGGAGCAGCCATCCAGCAGGTTGGCAAGGGACGGGTTGCGCAGCATCAACCGATTGTACCGCGCATAGGCCTGAGGGTCGTCGCATGCCGAGATCATTGGAGGCAGGACCGGCACGGTCGGGCTGATGAGCGCATCGAAACCCAGCATATCCTGATTGAAGCGCGCACAAAGCTTCTGCCGTTCGATGTAGAGTCGGCGCAACGCGGCGACGCTCGTGTTGGCGCCCAGGATCATGCGTTCCCGAACCCGAGGGTCGAATTCCTCAGGGTGGTGCAACAGATCATCATGGAAGTAATGATAGGATTCTGCTGCGACAATCTGCGCCTGCAGGTTCAGATCGGCGATGTCCTGCAGAAGTGGCATGGGCTGGCGGATGATCTCTATCCCGGCATTTTCGAGATGCCTCATGACGGCTTCGAAAACCGAGAGCACCTGGCCATCTGCCTCATCACGGACGAATGAGGTGGGCAGGAGCAGGCGTATCGGGGCGCTCTGAGGCTCGGGCGCGACCCAGTCCGTGGTTTGGCCAGTCATCAGATGATCGAGGAGATGACAATCCGAAACGGTCAGCGCTACACTGCCCACGCTGTCGAATGTCGGCGATAAAGGGATCATGCCCTTGCGGCTGATCTTGCCGGCTGTCGGCTTGAAGCCGGTAAGGGCATTTAGCGCGGCAGGAATGCGACAGGACCCCCCGGTGTCGGATCCGATACTCGCCAGAGCGGCCCCCGTCGCGACTGATACCGCGCCGCCCGATGTGGAGCCTCCCGGAATGGCGCGTCCGTCGTCCACCAGCGTGTTCCAGGGCTGCGCGCCATGCGGATTGAGGCCGAGACCCGAATAGGCGAATTCGGTCATCTGTGTTCGGCCGATCAGAATGAAGCCTGCCGCCCGGAGGGGGGCAATCGCTTCGGCGTCGCCCGGAGCCACCGGACGGTCTGCCAGAAGAGTCGAGCCTGCACGCGTGATCTGGCCTTTCAGATCGAACAGATCCTTGACAGAGATCGGCAGCCCAGCCCAGGGCGAGGCCTGGTAGCCCTTGGCGCGTATCCGGTCAGCAGCATCGGCATATTGCCGCGCGCGATCGGCGGAGAAGTCCGACGTATAGGCCGCGCGTGCATTTTCGCAGCTTTCGATCTTTTCCAGGCATTGCTCGACCAGGGCCCTGCTGCTTGTCTCGCCCTTTGCCAGGCGTTGCGCTGTCATCACCAGCCCCTCGGGAATGGGGGAGAAGCTTGAACCTCTTGCTGAACCGCTCATTGGCTGGGCTTTCTTGTTATTATGCCGGTTGAAGATGGCTGATCTGGATGTCTACTCGGCGAATTGCTCCGCGATGATGCGCTCAGACAGCCCGTGATCAGGGTCGAACAAAATCGTCGCCGTGATCGAGCGATCCTCGCGCACGGTGGCCTCGACGACATCGCGGACCTCAAGGAAATCCGCGACCGCCGCGCAGGGCCTCTTATCCTGTTCTAGCAATGTGAAGCGCACGACCGCGCTCGACGGCAACAGCGCGCCACGCCACCGACGCGGACGGAAGGCTGAGATGGGCGTCAGGGGCAGCAGATTGGCCGTCAAAGGGACAATTGGGCCGTGAGCCGACAGGTTATAGGCGGTCGACCCTGCAGGGGTTGCAACGATCACTCCGTCACAGACCAGTTCTGGCAGGCGGACGCGCTGGTCGACCTCGATACGGATCTTGACGGCCTGTCGCGTCTGGCGAAACAGGAACACGTCATTGAAGGCGATCCCTTCATGGAGTGTGCCGTCACGCCCTGTGGCTTTCATGCGCAAGGGATGAAGTTCCGAGGCCTGGGCGCGCGTGAGCCTCGCGATCAGATCTTCATCTGAAACCGTATTGAGGAGAAAGCCGACCGAGCCGCAATTGAGCCCATAAGCCGGTATCCCGTGTTCGGTCACCTTATGGAGCACTTCCAGCAGGAAGCCATCTCCCCCCAGGCAAACAACGACCTCTGCATCGCATAGCGGCGTATCGCCATAAGTGGCGACAAATTTGGCCCGGGTTTTCTGGGCGATTTCGGTTGGTGAAGCCAGAAAGGCGATCCGCTCCGGCGGGGCGTCGAAACGGGCTTTTGGCGCGGGAGGAAGGCTCATTACCGTTCGAGGCTTTCAGTGGAAGACGCCCGGTCATGTAAAGGGGAGAACGCCAGCAAGATCACCTGTCCAAACACCTGGGAGCTACTAGGGAGACGTACCCTAACCACGCCAGACAATCCTCGCAACACTCCATCGTCACTGGAGCGTGATCGCTACGATCATGGCTGCGCATTGCGCCGTGTCTTCCCGTCCCGAGGAAATCGCGTGATACTCTCGTGCCAAATGCAGCATGAAAGGGACGGGTCGGTGACAGAGAAGGACGAGGGAGGTTTCAGGCCCTGTGCGATAGCCATTCTGACAATCTCCGATACCCGAACACCGGAGACTGATCGTTCCGGGCAGATCCTCGCTGATCGCGTCATCCAGGCAGGTCACATGCTGACGGCGCGCGATCTTGTGCCTGACACACTGGGCGAGATCGTCGAGCGATTGAGGCTGTGGATTGCCCGAGAGGATATCGAGGTGATCATCACGACAGGCGGGACGGGAATCACGGCCCGCGATGTGACGCCCGAAGCCTTTCAGAGGGTTATCGACAAGGAGATACCCGGCTTTGGAGAATTGTTTCGGATGCTCTCCTACGCCAAGATTGGCACGGCCACTATCCAGTCCCGCGCCCTGGCCGGAATTGCATCGCGCACTCTCCTCTTTGCGCTTCCCGGCTCGACCGGGGCGGTTGCGGATGGATGGGACGACATCCTGACCCATCAGCTCGATAATCGGCACCGCCCCTGCAATTTCGTTGATCTCCTCCCGCGGCTCTAAAGCTGCGCGACGGCTTGGGTCCTCTCACTGAGCGAGGCGCGCACGCGGGGGGGCTTCGAGGCCGAATTGCCTGCGTAATCCGTCTCTATAAAGCTTTTGGACCTGCATGAGATCCTCGGCCCGTCCAAAGCGGGTGGCGATCTCATCGTGTAGACGCTCTATTTCAGCCAGATGAGCGCTCTCGTCGAGAGCTCCTGTCACCGAACGCTGGTGGCGCCGATGGATGTTGAGGGGGCGCGCAAGATACGCGATCTGCGCGCCAGGCTGCATCAATATTTCCAGATAGACGCGCCAGTCACCGGCCAGCCGATAGGTGCCAAGTTCTGCCATGCAGGCGGATAGGGCTGCGTTGAATGCTTCGCGCCTGAACAAAACGGCGCTCACATTCAGGATCAGATTGGCGTGGCCCAGAAAATTCCTGACGAAATCCTGCCCTGGCATCACCATGTCGCGCCCAAGTTGGGCCCCGACATGACTCCTGTAGTAATCCTGGTAATCGGGGCCGAGGCTTATTCCCTCACCATCGATCGGGCGACTGTCGCAGAAGGCCATGACCGCCCCTTTCACTTGCCCGGCGAGACTCCCAAGCGAGGAAAGAAATTCAGGCTCACTCAGATCATCTGCTTCCGCAATCCAGATCCAGTTTCCCTGTGCGATTTCAGCGGCGCGTTGCCATTGTGCGAAAACCGAACCGCTTTGACGGGTCTGACGAATGATCCTCACGCCACGAGCGAAGGCCTCGGCCGTCTGCTCGGCCAGATCGGCCGACCCGTCCTGCGAGCAGTCATCCAGCACGATAATCTCGAGAACCGGACAGTCCTGTGCAAAGATGGTTGCAAGACGTGCCACAAGATAGCGTGCGTAGTTGTAGGAAAGCACAACGACTGAAATCCGGGGTAAATCGGGCATCGCTCGCCCGAGCACCTCCGCCGCATAGGCATCGAAGGAAAATCGCGCGCGCAGGGCGGTCCCGAGCGTGGAACGCTGCCCCCTCGCGGTAGGTGGAAGCCGGGCGCGCTTGAGAATGAGTGACCCCAGCGCCGGAAGATCGCCCGGCTGGAGGATCGCATGGCGCGTGTCTCCCTCGCTTGCCAGGGTTTCGAGGAGATCGGGGATCATGCCGCAGCGCGCGAAGGCCGCGCAGGGCAAGCCGCTGGCGAGCGCCTCGAGCGCGGCAGACGGATATGGGTCCTCGCGTGACGTTAGAACGAACTGATCCGCTGCGGAGAGGAATGGACTGACATTGTCGACCCGTCCCGGCAGATGGAAATTGCCGCTGTCGAGAGCCGGTTTCAAATCTGATTCCAGCGCAGTCTCGATGGCAGGAGAAAGGGCGCCCACCCAGAGAAAATGGATAGGGCGAACAGTTTCCTGCCCATTGATCAGGGCGGTGAAACTCGGGCTGCGCAGCATGCTCCATAATTGCAGGAAGAGGTCGAACCCCTTGCGCGTATCGCCGTAGCCCACGCCGATCACCACATGGGCGAGGGCAGGGATGCCGTAAGCCTGACGTACGCGCAGTCTGTCCTCGGGGGTGAAGGTCACCGGGTTGTACAAGCCTTGGGGCAGGATGTGCGCATTCGGGCAGATACGGGTCAGCATGGCGCCGGGAACGATTAGCCCAAATGCGCGCTTCATGGCCTCGGCCAGCGGGCGTTCGAGGTCGTGGTGGCGGATCATCCCGGGAAGTTCGTGGATCAGCAGGGTGAAGGGGATGCCGGCTTCAACCAGATCAGGCGTCAGAACGGTGGTGACAGCGCTGTTCATGAGGGCTGCACCGAAGCCCTCGATGCGCAGGGAGGCCAGTCGCTCACGGCATGCTGGCTCGCCGGGCCGAAGAATTTCCACGGTTGCGACCTGCCGGTACTGGGGAAGCATTTCGCCCCCGCCCAGAAGCAGAAACGCGATGTCGAGCCCGTGATTTCTTTGCAACGCCTTGCCGAGTGAGAGCAAAAGCATCTGGGCGCCAGCCGGGAAAGCATCATGGCCGATCAGCAACAGACGTGTCTTGCCCAATCCGCCGCGCAAGCGTGTGACAGCGCGTGCCGTTGCATTGAGGTAGGCGGCGCCATAATGCACGTCGGGTTCGAGATAGGTGCCCTCTGCCCATTCATTCCAGGCGTTGATACAGACCAGCGTTTCTCCGAAGACCGGATTATCTCGCGCCTTCTCGATCGTCTCACTCAGCCACCGCTCGTAAAGGGCAGGGGTCGAACCATGCAGGACCAGTCCCGCCCCCTGTCTTCTCGCGTCATTGTCCCATGAGGGGCTGACCGTGCGTATGAGTGGAAAAGCGGGGGCGGGGTCGGCCAGCGCCTTGTCGACCAATTCGGCATAATCATAGACCCGGGCCGTCATGTCCTGATCGAGAATGTCGAGGCGGTCTTCGATGGGGGTGCAGGTGCAGGTCAGCTTGTGTGGCGGGAACTCGATCGCCGCATCCATGCCGAAATGGCGCGGATCATGGTCGTCGAATGCCTGGGCCATGACGAAGACCGGCATGATCCCCTCTTGCTCCCTAAACAGCGCGCGCCATCTGCGCAGGCGCTGTTGCGCTTTGGGAATGGCACCCGGGCGGTAGATCATGAGTACAGGGCGTTCACCAAAACGAATATATCGGGGGTCACGCATGTGTCGTGCGAAATCCGCGATCAGGGCTTCGTCATCTTCAAAACGGTAGTTCTGCGAAATCAGGACGTCCTGATCTCCGCCATCCCAGCGACGGCTCCAGTTTTCATTGGCCCACATGAGGCAGAACGGAAGCGAGATTTCGGGCGAGCGAAGCAGGATCTCCATGGGCTGTTCGAGCAGTCGGGTGCCGTTGAACCAGTAATGATAGAAGATAAAGCCTTCGACCCCGCTCTCATGCGCCATTTTCGCCTGACGGCGCAGAGTCTCGGCACTGTCGAGCCGGTAATGGCCCAGATCCCGCGGGGTTCTTGGCTGATAGTGATCGGCAAAGCGGGGAACACCGCGGCTCAGATTCGTCCATTCCGTAAAGCCCTTGCCCCACCAGCGATCATTGGCCTCGACGGGATGAAATTGCGGCAGGTAATAAGCGAGCACGCGTGCCCGACGCAGTGAAGCATCAGGCAGCGGTTGATGCTCTTCGAACTCCGCAGCAGGCTGGGTGCGTCGGCGGATTTCGCGGGCAATGGTCGTCTCGTGGGCGGGAAGGGCTGGAAAGATGCCCGGCTCATGGCGATGGTCGAGCCAGTGCAGGAACGCATTGACTTCGGGTTGGTGACGCAGATAGCGCTGCCGGTAGAAAGCCGGATCGAACCCCGCGAAAGGGCGTCGCGCCTCACGGAACCCTTGCACCATATAGTGCTCGACGGGGTCCATGCCCGAGGCGGCCACATCCGGATTATTCTGAAGATAAAATACAGGGTCGAATTCCGGCATGGGATGGATGTCAGGGAGACGCCTGTTGGCGAGGTAATGCGCCAGGGCATTCATGTTGACCGGCACCTGATTGGCCTGACGATACCAGATCGGATCGAACCAGGGGACCGGGCGGCGTCCCTCGTACTCGCCTCGGGTGAGGTAATGATGCAGGGGGTCCTCTGTCACATCCCGGTAGCGGGCGAGATACCAGCCAGGGTCGAAAAACGGGTTGGGTTTGCGTCCTTCGCGCCAGCCTGTGCTGTGATAATGCGCGAGTGCGCCACTCCCTAGATCCTGGAGATCCGGATTGCGTGACAGGTAGAACGCCGTGTCGAACAGGCCTGAATGCCCGATGCAGCGTAGAACTGTGGGCATGATCGGTCTCCCTTCATCGATTCGTTAAAAAAACATTAATCGCCTCAAGTCACGCTGCCTAACATTCATTCGAACGAAGATGCAATTATTCTGCAATGCGCTGTTAAGACGGGAGAAATGCTGACCTCAGGGTCAGCTCTGAGCCGTGTCCCCTGGATTGTGTGAAGGAATTGCGGGAACGCCCGAGCAGTGGCATATCTCTCCCCAAAACCGCTGGCTTATTATTCTCCCATGGCATTCTGGTCGCGTTGCTGCGGTTGGCGTGACCGGATGGTACGGGCGGTTTGGTCGTCATGTTCAGCCTGCGCCGAGACGCGCGCAGCATTTCCTTAGGAGCACACGGCCTGTGTCGCGAGATCATTGTGCATGATGGGGCGGCCCATGGGGCCAGCATGTCGGACGGTTCGGACGTGCAGCCGGGGGGGCAGCGAATGCGCGCGCCCGAAGCGCGTGTCATGACGCAGGCCGGATCTCCCACGGCGTTTGCGGTGAAGCTTGACGGGGGGCTGACGCTCGAATGCGGGGCGCATATCGCCCCACTCGACGTGGCCTATTGCGCCTATGGCACGCTCTCGCCGCGTAAGGATAATGTCATCCTAGTCTGTCATGCCCTGACAGGTGACCAGTATGTCGCTGAAACCCATCCGGTCACGGGCAAACCCGGCTGGTGGGGCCGGGCCGTCGGGCCAGGTTGCGCTATTGATACCGACCGTTTTTACGTGATCTGTGTCAATGTTCTCGGCGGATGTATGGGGTCCTCGGGACCGAAAACGCTGAGGGAAACCGGCGAGCCCTGGGGGACGGATTTCCCACCGATCACCATACGGGACATGGTGTTCGCGCAGGCCAGGCTGCTGGACCATCTCGGTATCAAGCGCCTGTTCGCCGCCATAGGCGGCTCGATGGGTGGTATGCAGGTGTTGCAATGGGTCGCGAGCTTCCCCGAACGCGTGGGGGCTGCCATGCCTATCGCTACCGCACCGTTCCATTCCGCGCAGAATATCGCGTTCAACGAAGTCAGCCGTCAGGCGATCTGTGGTGATCCCGACTGGCATGGTGGGCGCTACTGGGCGATGGACACCATACCTGCCAAGGGGCTGGCTGTGGCGCGCATGATGGCGCACATCACCTATCTTTCCGAGGAAGCGCTCACCCAGAAATTCGGCAGGCGTACCCGGCGCGATGCCGTACCCTCCCATGAGGCGGTGGCCTCGGGGAACTCGCTCTTCGGCGAGATTTTCGAGGTGGAGAGTTACCTGCGCCATCAGGGTTCAAGCTTCGTGCGCCGGTTCGATGCAAACTCCTATCTTACCATCACGCGCGCGCTCGATTACTTCGATCTGAGCGCCGATTACGATGGCGATCTCTCGGCGCCTTTCCGCCATTGTGAGACGCGGTTCTGCATCATTTCCTTCACCTCTGACTGGCTTTTCCCCACGTCGCAGTCCCGTCTTCTGGCGCGGGCCCTCAACCGGGCTGGTGTGAACGTCTCGTTTGTCGAGATCGAGAGTGATCGTGGGCACGATGCCTTCCTGCTTGAGGAGCCCGATCTGGACCGGACGATGCGTGGCTTCATCAATGGTGCCGCCGAACAGGCCGGGCTGAGCCAGCGCTCTGCGCCGGATAAGGACGTGCCTGTCGAAAGCGGAACCGTTGTAACGGAAGGGGCTTCGCATGCGTCTTGATCAGCAACTCATCGCAGAGATGATCGCTCCGGGGACACGG
Organism: Asaia sp. VD9; assembly: GCF_037150015.1. Lineage (NCBI taxonomy): Bacteria > Pseudomonadati > Pseudomonadota > Alphaproteobacteria > Acetobacterales > Acetobacteraceae > Asaia > Asaia sp. VD9. Next base: position 136,184 of record NZ_JBBCQM010000005.1, read on the forward strand.
GTGCTCGATGTAGGCAGCGGCGACGGCGCGCTGATCGATCACCTCTTCAAAACGCGACAATGCGATGCGCGCGGGATCGAGATCGACATGCGGGAGGTTACACGTTCCGTCGCTCATGGCCTGCCGGTCATGCATGGCGATGCGGATCAGGACCTGGTGCATTATTCAGACGATGCCTTCGATTACGTGGTGCTGCAGCGCACCTTGCAGGCTGTAGAGAAGCCCCGCGAGGTGCTGCGCCAGATGCTGCGCATCGGGCGTCACGCGATCGTATCCTTTCCAAATTTTGGTCATTGGCGTTTGCGGCTTCAGATCCTGCTGAGCGGGCGTATGCCGATGAACAAGGTGTGGCACACGCCATGGTATGAGACGCCCAATATCCATCCATGCACCATTCAGGACTTTCTCGAGCTCTGCGAGTCAGAGGGCTATGTGATCGATCGCTGGCTCGCCATCGACGAGGCGGGAGAGCGAGCCCCCTGGCGACGATCGATCAGGCTGGCCAATCTTTTCGGCGAGCAGGCACTCTTCCTGCTGAGGCGTCGCTGACGCGAGACTGCGCCCCCTCCTGAGGATAACGTTTCGACTTTGATCGAAATAAGGCTTTACAGCGTGGTGAACCCCGTGTTTGCATCCGGCGTTCCGGTACAACACCCACGCCCCCAGGACCCTGCGGGGCAGGAAAGCGGAGTTCTCATGACTGATATCCTGACCGCCATTGCCGAGCGTCGCGCGACCAAGCGCTTCGATCCTTCCGTCACCATTCCCGAGCACGAGTTGCGTGATATCCTGGATGCCGGACGACACGCACCGACGGCGTTCAATATCCAGCATACGCGCTTCGTCGTCGTGACCGATCCGACACTGCGGCAGAAGATCCGCGCCGTCTCCTGGAATCAGCCACAGGTGGAAGAGGCGAGCGCGCTGATCGTGCTCTGCGCGGACTTCAAGGCTTGGGAAAAGAACCCCGCGCGTTACTGGGCGGCTGCGCCTGAAAAGATGCAGACCACCTATGAAGGCATGATCCATCAGTTTTACAGCGGTAACGAGCAGATGCAGCGTGATGAAGGCATCCGCTCCGCCGGAATGGCGGCCTATGCGCTGATGCTTGCAGCTGCCGCGCACGGCTATCAGTCCTGCCCGATGGACGGGTTCGATTTCAAGGCTGTGGGCGAGCTGATCAATCTCCCGACTGACCATGAAGTCGTCATGTTCGTCGCGATCGGCAAGAAATCCGGCGAATACCCCCCCCATGGCGGTCATCTCCCGCTTGAGGAGACGATCATCGAGAACCGTTTTGCCTGATGGGGACTGATTGCCCACGGCGACGCTGCGCTGCTGTTTTATAAGCGTAATCGCTTGCGTCCGGGGAGGGCTCTGCCTATATGGGGTCCTCCCCGGTCCAGATTTGGCACAGCAGGTCCCGGCGTCAGGTGTCTGACGCAGTCGCGTGACCCGCTTCGCCAGTCCCGGATCTCCCTTTTACCCTTGTGACGTCCGGGCCAAGAGGCGTCATCCTGCGAGCCAGCATTAGTGAATGCGGCTCGTCGCCAGAGGAGGCGCTTCCTTCATGACCAGTTTTGCCGATCTTCAGCTTGCCACGCCAATCCAGCGCGCCCTTGCTGAGGAAGGGTACACCACACCGACCCCGATCCAGGCCGGAGCCATCCCGTATCTTCTGGAAGGGCGCGATCTGCTCGGTCTTGCCCAGACGGGAACCGGCAAGACCGCGGCGTTTGCCCTGCCTGCCCTGCATCGTCTGCTGACCCATCCGCGCCCGCTGACACCCAAGAGCGCGCGCGTGCTCGTTCTGGCGCCGACCCGCGAGCTGGCTGCCCAGATCGATGACAGTTTCAAGGCCTATGCCCGTCACATGAAGCTTCGCCACGCCGTGATCTTCGGCGGCGTGGGGCAGGGGCGTCAGGTCGAGGCGATGCGCCGCGGCGTGGACGTGTTGACCGCGGCGCCGGGACGTCTGCTCGATCTCATCGGTCAGGGCCATATCGATCTCCACGATCTTGAGGTACTGGTGCTCGATGAGGCAGATCGCATGCTGGATATGGGTTTCGTGCGCGATATCCGGCGCATTGTGGCTCTGCTGCCGAAGAACCGTCAGACCGTGCTCTTTTCGGCCACCATGCCCAAGGCGATCGAGGAGCTGGCGCATTCGCTGCTCCATGATCCTGCCAAGGTCGAGGTAACGCCGCCTTCTTCGACGGTCGACCGCATCCGTCAGGGTGTGATGTTCGTAAAGTCGGAAGACAAGCGCGCGGCGACGCTTCTGCTGGTAAAAAATCCCAAGGTCCAACGCGCCGTTGTCTTTACGCTTATGAAGCATGAAGCCAACAAGGTGGCCGATTTCCTCAATGCCGAGGGCATCCGCTCTGAAGCCATTCACGGCAACAAGTCCCAGGGGGCGCGCGAGCGTGCCATGGCCGGGTTCCGGGACGGATCGGTCAAGGTACTGGTTGCGACCGATATCGCTGCACGCGGGATCGATGTGGATGATGTGAGCCACGTCTTCAATTATGACTTGCCGAACATCGCCGAAAGCTATGTCCACCGTATCGGTCGCACTGCGCGTGCAGGCCGGGATGGGTGGGCCGTATCACTCTGTGACGCCGAACAGCGCGCCTGGCTCAAGGATATCGAAAAGCTGATCGGCAAGGCCATTCCGGTCGTGACCGATCATCCTTTCCATTCCGAAGACGCCCAGAATTCGACCATGCGCCCGCCTGTCCTGGGCGGTGGTGGACGTGGCCGCAACCAGCCGCGTGGTGGCGGACAGCGCTCGGGCGGTGGTCGCCCCGGCGGCGCGCCGCGCAACGGCGAGGGCAAGCGCCCTGAAGGGCGTCCTGCAGGTAACCGGCCCGCGGGCGGTCGCCCCTCTCGTCCTCGCGCACGCTGACTCCCGCGCGCGCCAATAAAGGCGCGCTGAATTTCTGTCCGACGGGGTCAACGCGCCCTGTCGGACACGACTTCACCAGATCATTCAGGCGTTTATCACCCCCGCCTATCGTGGACGGTGCCGTCGCTTGGTGGGCTAACCGTCCCCTTCATGTATTTCTGCCTTTCGAGCAATCGTACCCCGCGCGTGGCACGATTTGTTCCCGCCCGTTTGGGGGCGTTCCGTGCGGCTATGCAGAGTGATCGTTTCACAAAGCCGTGTAATTAACACTGTTACTGACGCGTTAAACATCGGATAAACCTGACAAATATAGAAATCGGGTGGCTATAGTCCCCTATTACCTCGATGTTATGTTTGAACCCGCAAGACGAGGCGGGGTTTAAGCCTCGGATGTTGGCAATGCCGCCATGCATTTCGAGGTCGTTACGTGTCTCAAAGCAGAATCATTCTCACGCTGAATTCCGGCTCGTCGAGCATCAAGTTTGCCCTGTTCGATGAACAGGGCGAGGCGGAGCGATTGCTCTCAGGTCTGGTCGAGTATCAGTCCGGCGGGGCTGTGCTGACGACGCGCACGCCTGACGGTGTCAGCAAGCGCATGGTGATCGAAACCGGCGCCAAGACCGGTAATGCCCATGGCGAGATGATCCGGCACGTTCTGAACTTCATCGAATCCCATGAGACGGGGCGCGATATCGGGGCTGTAGGGCACCGGGTGGTTCATGGCGGCGCCCATTTCGAGGGACCGGCCCGGATCAACGAGAAGACACTGGCTCAACTCGAGTCCCTGGTTCCGCTGGCTCCGCTGCATCAGCCGCCCAGTATTGCCCCGATGCGCCTGTTGATGCAGGAGAAGCCAGATCTGCTCCAGATCGCCTGTTTCGATACCTCGTTCCACCATACCATTCCGACTGTGCGCACGCGGCTTCCGCTGCCCGCCGAGCTCCTCGAGGGCGGCGCGCGGGTGTATGGGTTCCATGGCCTTTCATACGATTATATCGCCAATGAGCTGGAGGCGCGGTTTCCCGCCATTGCTCATAAGCGAGTGCTCGTAGCCCATATCGGTAACGGGGCGAGCCTGTGCGCGCTGATGCACGGGCGCAGCGTGGCCACAACCATGGGTCTCACCGTACTGGACGGGCTCATGATGGGAACACGATGCGGTGCCATTGACCCCGGAGCCGTGCTCTACCTCCTGCAACAGAAGGGGCTTTCTCCCAAGGAAGTGCAGGATGTTCTCTATTACCGTTCGGGACTGCTCGGCGTATCCGGCGTTTCGAGCGACATGCGTACCCTGCGGGAAAATGACGCCGACGAGAATGTGCAGCTTGCGCTGGACATGTTCGTCGAGCGCTTCGTACAGCAGGCTGGAGGGCTGATCGCACAGATGGGCGGGCTCGATGCGCTCGTCTTTACGGGAGGGATCGGGCAGAACGATGCCACCTTCCGTCAGGCTGTCTGCCAGCGACTCAGATTCCTCGACATCCAGATTTGCGAAGATGCAAATCTTGCAAGCCGACCTGTGATCAGCAGGCGTTCAGGAGGGCCAACAGTGCTGGTTGTCCCTGCGGATGAAGAAAAAACGATCTTCCGACACACAAGAAGAATAATGGAAGGATGTCACACATCATGAGCGAAAAAAATCCGCTAAGCGCCAAGCAAATAGCCCTGTTCGACCAGTGGTGGCAGGCTGCGAACTATCTCTCGGTTGCCCAGATCTATCTGCTCGACAACGCCCTGCTGCGCGAGCCGCTGAAGATCGAGCACGTCAAGCCCCGCCTGCTCGGCCATTTTGGTACCACGCCGGGTCTGACCCTGCTTTATCTGCACCTGAACCGTATTATCAAGGAACGTCAGAAGAGCGTGCTCTTCATCGCGGGGCCTGGCCATGGCGCTCCGGGCGTCGTGGCAGCGACCTATCTGGAAGGCACCTATAGCGAGTACTTCCCCGAGATTTCGCAGGATGTCGAGGGCGTAGGCCGCCTGGTCAAGCAGTTCTCGTTCCCCGGCGGCATCCCCAGCCACGTGGCGGCGACCACCCCTGGCTCCATCCATGAAGGCGGCGAACTCGGCTATTCGATCTCTCACGCCTATGGTGCGGCACTCGATAACCCCGATCTGATCGTCGCCTGCGTGGTTGGCGACGGTGAGGCGGAAACCGGCCCGCTCGCGACGTCGTGGCACAGCAACAAGTTCCTCGACCCGCGTAACGACGGTGCCGTCCTCCCGATCCTGCACCTGAATGGATACAAGATCGCCAACCCGACCGTTCTGGCCCGTATCCCTGAATCCGAGCTGCTCGATCTGTTCCGCGGTTACGGCTACGAACCCATCATCGTGGCTGGGGATGATCGCGACACGGTGCATCAACTCATGGCCCATGCCATGGATGTCTGTTTCGACAAGATCGCGGAAATCCAGAAGCGCGCCCGTACAGAGAACAACGCCGAGCGTCCCACCTGGCCCATGATCATCATGCGCACACCCAAGGGCTGGACCGGCCCCAAGGAAGTGGACGGCCAGCGTTGTGAGGGCTATTGGCGCGCCCATCAGGTGCCGCTGACCGATATCGAGAAGCCGGGTCACCTGAAGATTCTCGAAGACTGGATGCGTAGCTACAAGCCCGAGACGCTCTTCGACGAAAACGGGCGCCTCCACGCCGAGATCGCCGCGCTGGCGCCGGAGGGCACGCTGCGTATGAGCGACAACCCGCATGCCAATGGTGGGCAACTGCGTCGCCCCCTGCGTATGCCGGATATCGAGACCCACGCACTCGACGTTCCGTCTCCGGGTGCAGTGCAGGGCGAAAGCACCCGTATCCTCGGAGCGTGGCTGCGTGACGTCATGAAGATGAACCTGGAGAGCCGCAATTTCCGCGTGCTGTCACCGGATGAAAACAACTCGAACCGTCTCAACGATGTGCTCGAGGTGACCAATCGCGCCTGGGTCGGAGACAAGTTTTCTTACGACGACCATCTGGCGGCAGACGGGCTGGTCATGGAGATCCTGAGCGAACACACGATCCAGGGCTGGCTCGAAGGGTATCTGCTCACTGGTCGTCACGGTTTCTTCTCGTGCTACGAGGCCTTCGTCCATCTCGTGGATTCGATGGTCAACCAGCACGCCAAGTGGATCAAATCGGCCAAGGAAGTCCAGTGGCGCCGTCCGATCGCCTCGCTGAACTATCTGCTGACCTCGCATGTCTGGCGTCAGGACCATAACGGCTTCAGCCATCAGGATCCGGGGTTTATGGATCACGTGGTGAACAAAAAGGCCGATATCGCCCGCGTGTATCTGCCGCCCGATGCCAACACCCTGCTCTACGTGGCCAAGCACTGCCTTGAGAGCTGGGACCGCATCAACGTGATCGTGGCAGGCAAGCAGCCTGAGCATCAGTGGCTTGATATCGATGCCGCCATCGCGCATTGCAGCCAGGGTATCGGCATCTGGCAATGGGCCAGCAACGACAAGGGGTATGACCCTGACCTCGTGATCGCGTCTGCGGGCGACGTACCGACGGTCGAGGCGCTGGCCGCCGTGCAATTGCTGCGCGAACACGGCCCCGACATCAAGGTGCGCTTTGTGAATGTGGTTGATCTGATGACGCTTCAGTCACCGAGCGAGCATCCGCATGGTCTGGACGACGTGACGTTCGACAACCTGTTTACGAAGGACAAGCCGGTTCTCTTTGCTTTCCACGGCTACCCGCAGCTCGTGCATCGCTTGATCTATCGTCGGAGCAACCGGGCGAACTTCCATGTCCATGGTTTCCGCGAGGAAGGCACGACGACCACACCGTTCGACATGACGGTGCGGAACAATCTGGATCGCTTCCACATCATTCTCAATGCTGTGCGTCGTGTTCCCGCCCTCTCAGGTCATGCGGCCTATGTCACGCAGATGATCAACGACAAGCTCGTCGAGCATAAGCGGTACATCGCGCAATACGGTGAAGACATGCCTGAAATCCGCAACTGGCAGTGGAAAGGTGAAAAGGCCTGATGAAACCGCAGGTTCAACTCGTCCTCGCCGATGTGGATGGAACATTGGTGACGAGGGACAAGATCCTCACACCACGGGCTATCCGTGCCGTTCAGGCCCTGCGTGAGCGGGGTATACGGTTCGCCATTACGAGCGGTCGTCCGCCACGTGGCATGGCGATGCTGATTGAACCTCTGGCGATCGATCTGCCGATCGCCGGTTTCAATGGTGGCGTTCTGGTCCATCCGGACTGGAGCGTCATCGAAACCAAGCGTCTGACTCATGATCAGGCAGAGACGGTTCTGAAGCTCATACGCGATCACGGGGCAGACCCCTGGGTTTACACGAGCCATGAATGGATCGTGGGCGATCTGGATGCGCCCCATGTCTCGCGTGAGGAATGGACAGTCAAATTCGCGCCCCGTGCAGATGACGTGACCCGTCATCTGCATGACGTCGTGAAGATCACGGGTGTCAGCGATGATGCCGTTCTGATGCAGAAGCTTGAACGGGACCTTCAGGAGGCCCTTGGCAACACCGCCTCGGCTGCCTGCTCACAGCCCTATTATGTCGATGTTACCAATCGCGAGGCGAACAAGGGTGGCGTTGTGACGACTCTCGAAACGCTGTTCGACATTCCGGCCTCCGCGATGGTGACCATGGGTGATCAACCGAACGACATGCTGATGTTCGCCAAAAGCGGCATGTCGATTGCGATGGGGCAGGCGAATGACACCGTCAAGGCGGCAGCGACCCATGTTTCGACCTCATGCGAGGAAGAGGGTTTCGCCATCGGTCTTGAACGCTATGTATTGGGGGGCGTTACCGACTGATCCGCCTCAGGATCAGGAAGGACGCCCATGATCGATCTGTATTACTGGCCCACCCCAAACGGCCACAAGATTACTCTCTTCCTCGAGGAAGCGGGGCTGGAGTATCGGATCATACCGGTGAACATCAGCAAAGGCGACCAGTTCGCGCCGGATTTCCTGAAGATCTCCCCCAACAACAAGATGCCAGCCATCGTCGATCACGAACCGGCAGATGGCGGCTCGCCGCTGAGTGTTTTTGAATCGGGAGAAATCCTGCTCTATCTCGCAGAGAAGACGGGACGCTTTCTGCCCGCTGACCCGCGTGGCAAGATTGCAGCACTGGAATGGCTTTTCTGGCAGATGGGCGGTTTTGGTCCGATGCTCGGCCAGAACCACCATTTTGCTCTCTATGCGCCAGAGAAAATTCCCTATGCCATCAAACGGTATCAGGATGAGACCAAACGCCTCTATGGCGTGTTGGAAACGCGGCTCCGGGCGAGCCCGTTTGTAACAGGGGCCGAATACGGCATTGCCGATATGGCGACTTATCCCTGGACTCGTACCTGGAAAGAGCAGGGAATCACGCTCGATGACTTCCCGGCGATCAAGGCCTGGCGTGAAACCATCGAGGCGAGGCCAGCGACGCAGCGCGCACTCGCCAGGGCAGACGCAGTCAGATCCTGACCTGGGAAAGCGATGGGCGGGATTCCGCCCATCGCCAATCCAAAGTTTCCCGCTCCTGGATCATCGTTCCAGACGGGGAGCGATATTACCAGACGGTGAAGCCACCATCGACGCTGACAATCGAGCCTGTCATGAGGCTGGCGGCATCTGAAGTCAGGAACTGGACCACCGAAGCCACTTCTTCCGGCTGCCCTACACGACCCATAGGTGTTCCATCCACCCAGCGGTCGTAGAGCGCGGGCTTTTGCATGCCAAAACGCGTCAGGGTTGTCTCGATATAAGTCGGAGCAACCGCATTCGCGCGAATGCCATGGGGCGCCCATTCCGCTGCGAGCGAGCGGATATACTGGTGCACACCGGCCTTCGAGGCGTTATACGCGGCCTGCTCCTGCGGACGGTTCACGATCAGGCCGGACATCGAGCCGATCGCCACGATCGCGCCGGATTTCTGCTGGATCATGATCTTGCCGGCGGCCTGGCAACAGCGGAAAACACCGTTCAGATTGACATTGATCTGTTTGAGCCACTGATCTTCCGTCATGTCTTCGGCCTTGACCTCGGAAATGCACAGACCCGCATTCGCGACCAGAATGTCGAGCTTGCCATGACGCCTCATGATGGTGTCGACAGCCGAGGTCACGCTCGCTTCGGAGGTCACGTCCATGGCGACGCTGCAGGATTTGAACCCCTGGGCAACCAGCCCCTTCGCCGATTCAGCAGCTTTTTCGCCGTCGAGATCGGCGATCACCACATGGGCACCTGCTTCGGCCAGAGCCGAGGCGCAGCAGAGGCCGATATTCTGGGCGCCGCCGGTGATGACGGCCACGCGCCCGTCGAGGCGCAGTTTTTCCATATACATGGTCGAGAACTCTCTAGTTAACCGGCAAGACGGTGACGCACGAGCTTGGTAAGCGCCATCCCTCTTGCATCGAAAAGGTGACAATTTTCAGCGAGCACGCGCAGCCCAACGGGAGCGTCGACCTCGCCGCCATGATCGCCATCGGTCTGCACGATAATGAGCGCCCCATCAGGAAGCGCGACGTGCAGCAGTGTGAGCGCGCCGAGACGTTCAACCATGCGGATCGTGCCGGTAATCTCACCCTGCGGATCGAGGACGATGTGCTCCGGCCGAACCCCGAGCGTCATGGCCTCGGCCGAGGCGGTTTCGCCCGGGAGAACCGGCACCGTAACCGGTGCGCCATGGTCGAGCGCTACCATAATTCCACTCTCGGTTACGCTGCGTACGGTCACAGGCAGGAAGTTCATGGGGGGCGAGCCTATGAACCGCGCAACGAACAGGTTGCGCGGATGGTGATAGAGTTCGAGCGGGGAGCCGACCTGCTCGACGACGCCTTTCTGCAGCACCACAATCTTGTCCGCCATGGTCATGGCCTCGACCTGGTCATGGGTGACATAGATTGTTGTTGCCTTCAGGCGACGATGCAGCGTTGCGAGTTCGACGCGCATCTGCCCACGCAGAGCCGCGTCAAGATTGGAGAGCGGCTCGTCGAAAAGGAAGACCTTCGGGTTGCGCACAATGGCGCGTCCGATGGCCACACGCTGTCTCTGCCCACCTGAAAGCTGTCCCGGTTTGTGCTTGAGATAGGAATCGAGCTGCAGCGTCTTCGCGACGTCGTTGATCTTCTGACGACGCTCGGGCTCGGGCATGCCTGCCAGCTTCAGGCCGAATTCCATATTCTGATAGACATTCATATGCGGGTAGAGCGCATAGGACTGAAAGACCATGGCGAGGCCGCGCTTTGCGGGCTCGATATCATTGACCCGTTTGCCATCGATCAGGAGATCGCCCGCCGAGATTTCCTCCAGCCCGGCGATCATCCGCAGCAGTGTGGACTTACCGCAGCCCGAGGGACCGACGAAGACGACGAATTCCTCGTCGTTGATGTCGAGCGAAACACCCTTGATGATTTCTTCGGCGTGATAGGTCTTGCGGATATCGCGCAGTTCAACTTTAGCCATGGGTCACTCCGAAAGAGCGTGTGAATCCGAAAGAAAGGGTCATTTGACGGCGCCGAAAGTGAGGCCGCGCACGAGCTGTTTCTGGCTGAACCAGCCGAATACCAGGATCGGTGCCACTGCGAGGGTGGAGGCCGCCGAAAGCTTGGCGAAGAAGAGCCCCTCGGGGGAGGAAAAGGACGCAATGAAGCTCGCCAGGGGGGCTGCATTGGAAGACGTCAGGTTCAGCGACCAGAAGGCCTCGTTCCAGCACAGGATGAGAGACAAAAGCGCGGTCGAGGCGATGCCGGGCAGGGCTAGGGGGAGCAGCACCACGCTGATTTCCTGCCAGCGATTGGCCCCGTCCATGCGTCCGGCCTCGAGAATGGGCACCGGAACTTCCTTGAAGAAGGTGTAGAGCATCCAGACGATGATCGGCAGATTGGTCAGCAGATTGATGATGCCGAGCCCGACGATGGTATCGAGCAGATGGGTTGAGCGCGCGATCAGGTATACAGGCACAAGCACACCCACGGGCGGCAGCATACGGGTCGAGAGCATCCAGAGCAGGGTGCCGCGTGTCCGTTTGCTGGGGAAGAACGCCATGGAATAGGCGGCGGGCACGCCCAGGAGCAGCGCGCCGCCGGTCGCGAAGACCGACATCAGCACCGTATTGAAAGTGAAGTGCCAGTAGTTCTCCTGCGCGAACACGTCGTGATAGCTCTGCAGGGTCGGGTGGAAAATGAGATGCGGCGGGGTCGAGATGGCATCCATCTCGGTCTTGAACCCCGTCAGGACCATCCAGAAGATAGGAAAGAAGATCCAGAGTGCGACTGCCCAGCCGACCACTCCGAGCGCGATTTTTGGGAGAAGCTGCGTTTTCCGGGCCATGATCTCATGCCTCCAGATTGCGGGCGACCGCACGAACGAGGAATGCCGCGATGATGTTGGCAATGATGATTGCAATCACGCCGCCCGCCGAGGCACCGCCAATATCGAACTGGAGCAGAGCGCGCGAATAGATCAGGAAGGCGAGATTGGTGGAAGCAACACCCGGTCCGCCAGAGGTGGTGACCGAAATCTCGGCAAACACCGTGAGCAGGTAGATCGTCTCGATCATGATCACGACGGTGATCGCCCGGCTGAGATGCGGCAGGATGATATAGCGAAACCGGGCGATCGGACCCGCACCGTCCATACGCGCCGCTTCCTTCTGCTCATGATCGAGCGACTGAACCGCAGTCAGCAGGATCAGCACAGCGAAAGGGAGCCATTCCCAGGCCACAATCATCATCACGGTCTGCATGGGATAATGGGCCAGCCAATCTATGGGCTGCAGCCCGATAGCTCGCATGAACGCGCTGTACACCCCGTAGATGGGATGGAGCATCAGGTTCTTCCACAGCAATGCCGAGACGGTGGGCATCACGAAGAAGGGTGAAATGACGAGCACGCGGGCGATCCCGCGCCCGAAGAAGTCCTGATCGTAGAGCACCGCGAGCAGGACGCCGCCGCCAACGCTGATCACGAGCACGCCCAGAACGAGCAACACCGTGTTGAGCAGCGCGTAGAGGAAGTCAGGATCAGTCAGCAGATAGACGTAGTTGCTGAATCCGGCGAAGCCCTTCAGCGTGGGGTCGACCAGATTGTAATTCTGGAACGAATACCAGAGTGTCAGGACGAGGGGGATCAGAGACCAGATAAGCAGGATGATTACGGCGGGGGAGAGAAAGATTCCCGCACCTGATTTGCGTTTCACCCGTTCCGGCGTGGCAATGACAGCTTCCATAGTCAAGCTCCACGAGCGAAGCATCGCCCGTCCTGGCTGTGAAGGAAAACATTAGTAAGACAGGGTCGGAATTCCGAGGCGCAGCCCCTTCAGTTGCGGTTCGGGACGGCAGTGCCCGAACCGCGATACTTGCTCAATCAGCAAGGGCCTCACGCATGATCGCCCGATGATGAAGCTGTTCCTTGAGCATGGCCTGGAATACCGAGAATTTGGCCGCGTGATAGCGCGCCGTGCGTGGATCGGGCGCAACCTCGGAGCCGACGCGGGTCATCTGAGACATGGCGGCGCGCATATCGTCATAGGCGCCCCCCGCAACCGCACCGAGAATGGCTGAGCCAAGCAGCACGGCGTCCGGTTCCTGAGGCAGCATGATACGGCAGCCTGTGGCGTTGGCGTGTTCGCGCAGGAAGACCGGGTTCTTGGTGCCACCGCCTGTGGCGAAGATGGTGTCGATAGCATAGCCCTTGGCGTTGAGTGCGCGGATGATATCGCGGGTGCCATAGGCAAGCGCCTGGATCGTGCCGAGATAGAGCTTGGCCAGATCATCGAAGGTGGCGGAGAGGCTCAGCCCGCTCACCATGCCGCGCAGTGTCGGGTCGGCGTGGGGCGAGCGGTTGCCGTGGAAATCGGGCTGAACATGGAACTCGGCGGTCAGTGAGCCGGGCAGGGAACCCTGCTCGAGTTCCGCCAGACGCTCGTTCAGCAATTCATAGACGGTGCGTCCCTCTTCCTTGGCCTTCTCCGCCAGGACAGGGCCATAGGCATGAGTTGAAATCACGAAATCAACTAGAGAACCAACGGCGGATTGTCCGGCCTCGTTCAGCCAGGTTCCGGGAATCATGGCTTCGGAATAGGGGCCCCAGATTCCGTCCACATAGCGGGCATCGCGCGATACGGCCATGTGGCAGCTCGAGGTGCCACCAATCAAGGCAAGGCTGCGATCGAGGGCCGCGTCGTCGACGGTCTCGCCGGAGGCGGAGCCGATCACGCCGATTCCGCCAGCATGGGCGTCGATCGCGGAAACGCCGACCGGAATACCCGCGGCAAGACCCAGTTCCTGCGCGGCGGTCTCGCTCAAACCATTGCCGACGGTCTGGCCGAGCGGCAAAACGGTCTGGCCGATACGTTTGTAGTTTTCGGCAACGAGATCGCCCAGGCCGATGGCCTCGAAATAGGCTGGGTCCCACCCCTTGTCGTGCGCGAGATAGGTCCATTTGCACACGGTCGAGCAGCAGCTACGGGAATCCGATCCCGTAGCGCGCCACGTCAGATAGTCGGGCAGGTCGAAGAAGTACCCCGCCTTCGAGAAGGTATCGGGCATGTGCCGCTTGAGCCAAAGCAGCTTGGGTGTTTCCATTTCGGGGGAGATCGTTCCGCCTACGTAGCGCAGTACCTCATACTGGCCGGCATTGATCTCATCGGCCTCTTTCATCGCGCGATGATCGGCCCAGAGAATGATGTCCTGCGCGGCCTCTCCATTGGGATCGACCGAGAGGGGCCTGCCTTCACGGTCGAGCACGACGAGTGAGCAGGTGGCGTCAAAGCCAATCCCGCGAACCGTGACGTCGCCCTGCTTAAGCTCTGCCATGGCGGTACGAACGCTCTTGCAGATTGCGGCCCAGATATCGGTCGATGATTGCTGGATGAAATCGGCCTGGGGGCGCCAGGTCTTGGTGGCGGTCACACAGGAAGCGAGCTTTTGCCCGTTAAGGGTAAACACGCCGGCGCGTGCGCTGCCTGTACCGACATCGACGCCAATCACAACTTCCATGGGGACCCATCCAAACTCTTACGAATTCGTCATATTCCCACTCAGCTTCTGGGATGCAATTCACCAATGCGTGTGATCTGTCTCAATCTGTATGAGATTTCGAACAAAAAAACCCGGCATCTTGGGATGCCGGGTCTAGATGGTTTTCGATCAGGCGTGCAGGATCAGAAATTTACGCCGGCCTGGACGAAGACGTTACGGCCCATGAAGAGATTTCCGTACTGATAGACATTGGTGTTCGTCGAGCCGTCCACGACGTAGGGCGGCTTCTTGTCGAACAGGTTGCGCACGCCCGTCTCAAAGTTCCAGCGATTGAGCTGGTAGGCGAGGGTGATATCGTGGGTGAAGATGCCGGGTGTCTTGTAGCGACCGCCAGTTGCCTTGGTGATGTCCACAGACTGGTCGTTCCAGACCATACCACCCGTGAAGTTCATCATATAGGTGAAGCTGAACGCGTCATGACGCCAGGTTGCGCTGGTGTAGTTGCGTACGCGCGGCTGGCCCGTGCTGTTATTGTAGAGCAGGCGACCATCATAGTTGTACCACTGGCCACCGGGCACATATTGCTGCTGGTAGCTGATGAGCTGCTGGAAGTTGTTGCTCAGCATGACATGGTCATGACGTGTCACACGGAAGTTGTAATCGAGGTCAAGATCGAGACCGCCCGTACGCAGGCCGCCCAGGTTCTCGTACAGCGCCGAGGCCGTCTGGATCTGCTGCGTCTGCGCGTTACGAATGATATTGCCGCAATAGCCGGTGTTCGCACCCGTATAGCATTGATCGAGCAGGTACTGTGTGCCGATTGCGCTGATCATGTTCTTGACGGTGTAGTGCCAGTATGTGGCGGCGAGCGAGAGACCCGGGACCCAGTGCGGGGTCAGGACGGTGCCGAAGGTATAGGTGCGGCCTGTCTCGGGCTTGAGCGCAGCGTTACCACCCTGAAGCGTCGGCACCTGTCCTGCGCTGACCATCTGGAAATTAGCAGGCAGGCCCTGGCGGGCGCAGGTTGCCGCCACATTGGCCGAGCTCGCGCCGTAGCTGCTCACCTGCGCGCAGGGATCATTGGCAAATTCATAGCTGAGCTGTTGGCCGCCAAACATCTGATAGACGCTGGGCTGACGATAGGACGTACCGAGTGTGGCACGAAGCTGGATATCGCGGTTTGGCGCCCAGTTGATGGAGGCCTTCCAGTTCTTGGCACCGCCAAAGGTATTGTAGGACGAATAACGCCCCTGTGCGTCAATCGTGAGATCTTTCGCAAGGAAGGCATTCTTCAGCAGGTTGAGCTTGCCCTCAAGATAACCTTCAGAAACGCTGAAGCCGCCGCCCGAATAGGCCTGGGTGTTGGTCAGGGCGATACCCTGCGCCACGAGCGGATCGGGGCTGTCGCTCACCTGCTCGCTGCGATGCTCCATGCCAAGTGCGATACCGAGATCGCCGCCGTTCTTCCACGGCATGGACACAACGTGGTTGTTATGAACACGGAAATTGGTGTCGCGGAACTGGTACTGGATGTTCTCGACGGTAGTGTAGTTGCTGTACGCCACGCCCTGAGGCGACAGATGGCCGAAAGGCGAGGAGATCGAGCAGCCGGCCGAGGCCTGGCATACGGTCGGATCGTAAGAAAGCGTGCTGTCGGGATTGCCGGGTTCGTCTGCACGCAGGCCCCAGGCATTGAGCAGGTTGGCGTAATTGCCCACATTCAGGCCACGCACCTGCTCGCGGTTCACACCATAGGTGTAGGAGGCGTCATACATCCAGCCATGGGTGATTTCGCCCTTGGCGCCGAACATGCCTGTCACGGTGTCTGTGGCGTGTTCGAAGCGACGTGAGCCGAATTCGGTCATGCGACGATAGATCGTCGTATCCTCACCGAACGGATTGCCGGGGTAGTTGCCTGGAACGGTGATGGCACCGGGCAGAGAGCTCGGGGGGATGGAGCCGGTCACGGGTACCGGTGCCAGGAAATTATTTGAGGTACGATGGCTGTAGAGAACATTGGCATACACAGTGAGGTGCTTGTTCACATCGTAATGGGTATCGCCCGAAAGCGAGGTGTCCTGATAGTTGTTCGTCAGGCTCTGATCACGATTGAACGGATAGCGGTCGCCATTCGTGAAGGGCACAACCGTATTGCCGTTATCATGCGAGGTGTATTTCCCGCCACTATCCGGATAGAAGGTGCCGTTCGAGGCGATGCCGGAGCCGAAAGTGGGTGAGCCTGATACCGGGTTGTTTTGTGCAGCCGGGTTTGCCCAGGCGCGGTTGCGCTGCATCACGCCGGTTGAGGTCAGATACTGGCCGAACAGGGTGATGTTGCCCTTGCCGTGGTCGAAGTTCCAGCCCTTGAAAGCGGAAATCAACCCCTCAGGTGCGTCGCCATATTGCGAGATGCTGCCGCGCACGGTCACGTTGCCGGTGTTCACGTCGTGACGCATCTTGATGTTGATGACGCCCGACACGGCATCGGCACCATAAAGCTCTGAACCGCCATCACGCAGGATCTCGACGCTCTGAATCTGCTGCACCGGAATCGAGTTCATATCGACGCAGTTGGTAGCGCCATTGACCGTGGTGCGCTTGCCGTCGATCAGCACCAGGACGCGTGACGTTCCGAGGTTGCGCAGATCCGTACAGGACACGCCGCCGCCGCCATTGGTGACGGCATTGGTGGTAGCGCTCGAACCCACTGACGGCAGACGCATCAGGTAATCGCCGAGGTTGTTCACGCCGGTCTGCGCGATCTGCTTGGCCGTAATGATCTGTACCGGGTTGGCGTTCGCATTGCGCGACGTGCTCAGGGCTGAGCCTACGACCGTAATGCTCTCATTCCCGGCGGGAAGGGGGCCTGACAGGCTCACGAGTGTGTTGCGTCGCGCGTTGGTGGAAACCGGTGCGGATGCTGAAGCGACGGCCGGCGAAGTCGTGCTTGCGGTGCTGGCCATGCGCTTGCCGGCGCTCTTATGCGCTGCCTTGTGATGGGCGGAGCTGGATGCCTTGACAGGTTTGCTCGTTGTTTGGGCGACAGCTGGCAAACTGGCGCCGGCAAGGATTGTCGCGCCGAGGAGTAGCGAGGTGCGGCAAAGACGCGTGCGTGTAATGGCCATCGGACACTTTCGCGAAAGGAAATGGAGGCGGAAGGATCTCCGCAATTGCCGCCGAGATGGCACAACGTGATCGAGGGTTTCAATCTCGTAATGTGACGTCACCCGATGTAATTGTGACAATTTGATTGCGATGTGTTCCCGATGCAACAGCCAGTTTCTTGCGCAGCGATATAAAAATTTAAAAAAAAGCCATTGAGGAAAATTTTATTACTCTTGCGCTCTTGACCCATAGATCACGGAAACTTTACAAGGGCGCAGCTCGCGAAAACGCGAGCACCAAACATCCGTCAGTGAGCTGCCATGTCCGTTCATCCCGTCGTTGCTTCCGTCACAGAGCGCATCATCGAGCGTTCCGCCGTGTCGCGGCGCCGTTATCTCGCATTGATGGAGCTCAACCGGCAGAAAGGTATCTCGCGTCCGCGCATGGCCTGCGGCAATCTGGCTCATGCGATGGCCGCCTCGGGCGAGGACAAGGCGCAGCTCATGCGCGGGGGCGGCGTCAACCTGGGCGTGATCACAAGCTATAACGACATGCTCTCGGCGCATCAGCCGTATGCGCGATACCCCGATCAGATGAAGCTGTTCGCGCGTGAGATGGGGGCAACCCTGCAGGTGGCTGGCGGCGTGCCCGCCATGTGCGATGGCGTGACCCAGGGGCAGGAGGGTATGGAGCTCTCGCTGCTCTCGCGGGATAATATCGCGATGGGAACGGCTATCGGGCTGAGCCACGGCATGTTCGAGGGCGTGGCTCTGCTGGGTATCTGCGACAAGATCGTGCCCGGGCTGCTCATGGGTGCGCTGCGTTTTGGCCATTTGCCAGCGCTTCTGGTTCCAGCGGGTCCCATGACATCGGGTCTGCCGAACAAGGAAAAGCAGCGCGTCCGACAGCTTTATGCAGAGGGCAAGGTCGATTCCAGCGCATTGATGGAAGCCGAGGCCGCATCCTATCACAGCGCGGGAACCTGCACGTTCTATGGCACGGCCAACACAAACCAGATGATGGTCGAGCTTATGGGGCTGATGCTTCCGGACTCCGCGTTCTGGAATCCGAATAGCCGTATCCGCCAGGCACTCAACCGCCGAGCGGTGCATCGCCTGATCGAGATCTCCAGGCCAGGTGAGGACCACCGCCCGCTCTCGCGCCTGGTCGATGAAAAGGCCATCGTGAACGCAGCAGTCGGATTACTCGCAACGGGTGGTTCGACCAATCACGCGATTCACCTGCCAGCCATTGCACGCGCTGCAGGCATCTGTATCGACTGGAGCGATCTCGATACGCTGTCATCGGCAGTGCCGCTGCTGACACGCGCCTACCCTAATGGCTCCGCTGATGTGAATGCCATGCAGGAGGCGGGAGGGCTGCCCACGCTCATTGCCGCGCTCTGCGAGGCCGGTATGCTGCATCAGGATATCCTGACCGTGTCCAGGGGCGGTTTCAGTGATTACGCCTGTCGCGCGCGGCTCGAGGGGGAGGCACTGCTCTACAGCGCTGCGCGCGCCTCGGCGGATCGCAGCGTGTTGCGTGACACGAAGGAGCCGTTCCGCAAGGATGGCGGCATGCGTCTTGTCCAGGGCTCGCTGGGCCGTGGCATCTACAAGACGAGTGCGGTCGATGAGGACCGTCAGACTATCGAAGCGCCCGCTGCTGTGTTCCAGACCCAGGAGGACGTCATCACGGCCTTCAAGGCGGGGAAGCTCAATCGCGATGTGATCGTGGTCGTGCGCTTCCAGGGCCCCGATGCCAATGGCATGCCCGAGCTGCATCGTCTCACTCCGACACTGGCGGTGCTCCAGGACAAAGGCTATCGCGTGGCCCTTCTGACCGACGGGCGCATGTCAGGCGCAAGCGGCAAGGTGCCTGCGGCCATCCATATCTGCCCGGAAGCACATTCGGGCGGCCCGATCGCGCGCATTCAGGATGGCGACATGCTGCGCATCTGCGCGCGTCGTGGTGAGATTGAAGCGCTTGTCGATCCTGCGATATGGGAGCGTCGCCAGCCCGCAATGCAGCCTTTGCCCGGCATGGGCACGGGGCGTGAGATGTTCGCGCTCATGCGGAGCCGGTCGGATAGTGCGGAAAAGGGCGGATCGGCCATGCTCGCCGCCATGGAAGACGTGATGGATCGTCACGGCGTGGAACTCGATAAGGATTTTGGTGATGCTCGACACGACAATGCTGGACGCCGTGATGACGAAATGTCCGGTCATTCCGGTTCTGGTCATTCCCGACCTGTCTCTGGCGCGTCCGATCGCGCAGGCGCTGGTCGCGGGCGGGTTGACCACGCTTGAAGTAACGCTCCGTACGGAATGCGCGCTCGACGCTATTCGCGAAATGGCGAAGGTCGAAGGAGCGCATGTTGGAGCCGGAACCGTCCTCAATGGTGATGACCTTGCGCGGGCCGTCGATGCAGGGTCGCAGTTTATCGTCAGCCCCGGCCTTACGCCGGAAGTGGCGGCTGCGGCGCAGCGACATGACGTGCCCTTGCTGCCCGGCGTTGCGAATGCGGGCGATATCATGCGTGGGCTCGATCTCGGTCTGAGTCGCTTCAAGTTCTTCCCGGCCATGGCCAATGGCGGTCTTCCGGCCCTGAAGGCGCTCGCTTCGGTTTTCGGGAAAGTCAGGTTTTGCCCGACGGGGGGTATCAGCGAGGCCAATGCCCCCGAGTGGCTGGCAGAATCCGCCGTTTCCTGTGTTGGCGGGTCCTGGCTGACTGCCGGGACGTTTGATGCGGCGGCTGTCGAGCAGCGCGCGCGTGCGGCGTCCAGAATGGGCAAGCGCGACTGACAACAGGGCAGGGGCCGATCGCGATTGGTTCCTGCCCTATTTTTTATTTTAGATTTTATGTTCGCATCGATTGCCAAGGGTAATGGTTTCGCCCGATAGACGATCAATGCTGTGCAGTATCCCCCTGTTTCGTGTCTGTGGTCTGATGCTGCGTCCATGACGAAGCAGGGGCGCTCCTATTTTGGGTTGGCGGGCGTGATCGTGCTCGCGATGACGACCGAATTGAACGAGCAGGTCTCTTCACAGTCGCTCCCCGATATTCTGGGCGGACTCGGCCTGAGCCACGATCCCGGAACCTGGTTCAACAGCCTTTATCTTTCCGCCGAAGTCATGGGCATGGCGCTCGCACCATGGATGGCTCTGACGTTCGGCGTCCGGCGGTTTTCCATCATTGTCGCGATTGTTGCCAGCCTCTCGGCGGCCTGTATCCCGTTCAACCATCATCTCTCCCTTCTCTACGGTCTGCGGATCATCGAGGGGCTGGCAGGCGGGTTTGCGGTGCCGCTCCTTCTGCTCGTCGCGCTGCGCGTGCTGGCTCCGCCTGTGCGCCTTTACGGGCTCGCCGCCTATTCGCTCACCGCCACGTTTTTTCCGAATTTGAGCACGGCTCTGGCCGGGCTCTGGACCGATCTGGTCGATTGGCGCTTCGTTTTCTGGCAGGCGATACCGTTTGGCAGTCTCGCCATATCGCTGCTGTGGTACGGTGTACCGCCAGAAGATATGAAACTCGCCCGCATCCGTCACTTTGACTGGAAAGGCGCGCTGCTGATCCTGTTCGGCTTCGGCGCGCTCTCCACGATGCTCCAGCAGGGTGACCGGTTCGACTGGTTCAATTCCCCGGCCATCTGCGTGATGGCGCTGATAGCGGGTATCTGCCTGCCGCTTCTCGTCATCAATGAGTGGGACCAGCACACGCCTCTGTTCCGGTTCCAGTTGCTGGGCAGACGCAATTTCGCCTATGGGGCCTCGACGCTCCTGATTTTTCTGGTTGTATCATTGGCGTCATCCACCCTGCCTGCCACCTTCCTGCAGGAGGTGGCGGGATACCGCCCGGAGCAGATCTATCCGGTCACGCTCGAGATCGCCTGTATCCAGCTCATCATGCTTCCACTCATGGCTGTCGTGCTCAACAGTCGCAGTGTCGATAGTCGCGTGGTCAGTCTGCTTGGCATGTGCCTGATCTGTATGGCCTGCATCGGCGACAGCTTCCTGACCGTAGGCTGGAACCGCAACGAGTTCTACCTCTGGCAGATCTTCATGGGAGCGGGTGAGGCGATGATCGTCATGCCGCTGCTGATGATGTCGACCAACACGCTGGTTCCCGCCGAAGGGCCATTCGCTGCGGCGATGGTCAATACCCCCCGCGCGGTTTCGCAGGCGATCGGGGTCTGGATGCTCCAATTGATCCACCGCTGGCGGGGCGGACTTCACTCGGACCGTATAACGGATCGTATCGGAATAGACCGGTTTCGCACCTTTCAGGCCAATGCGATCCCCCTGCAGCGTCCGGCTCCCTTGCTGCCTGATGGGACCCCACGCAGTCCAGACGCTCTCGCAACGTTCAAATATCAGGTTGCACATCAGACAACTGTGCTGGAACTATCGGACGCCTATCTGATCATAGCCGGAATCACCGTGTTTCTCATGGCCTGGGTTACCCTGCTTCCCCAGCGCACCTATCCGCCCCGCCTCATGTTCCTGAAGAAAAAAACCTGACCCATGGCCTCAGACGATCAGAAAAGCAGCCCGGCCAAATGGCCCTTTGTTGTCACAGGCCTCATCATTCTGGGCTTTTGTGCCATCATCCTCGCGATCATCTTCGTCCCCAACCGAAAGGTCTGGACGAATGATGCCTATGTGACGGCGCATTATGCCACGATTGCGCCACGTGTGCCGGGTCAGGTGATCGATGTCCTGGTCGATGACAATCAGAGCGTCCGGGCGGGGCAGGTGCTCGTGCGGCTCGATCCACGCGATTACGAGACGACACTTGAGAAAAATCGGGCCCAGCTTGGGCATGATGAGGCGCTTGTGCTGGACACCGAGGCCGCTGTTGACCGTCAGCCGAGCATGATCGAGGAGAGCAAGGCCGAAGCTGCGCGCATCGAGGCGCAGCTTGTCTACGCGCGGCAGAATGCGCGGCGTTATCAGAATCTTGCCCAGACAGGGGCGGGCTCCACGCAGGAGCATCAGCTGACCGATGCGTCAATGCGCGAAATGGAGGCGAATCTGCGTAGCATGAAGGCGCGCGTCGCCGCAGCGGAAGCGGATATTCCCATCCTCAAGGCGCGCCACGAAGCCTCGATGCGCAAGCTGATCATCGATCGGGCGATTGTGCATCAGGACGAACTCAATCTCTCCTATACCGAGATCCGCGCGCCTTTCGATGGAATGGTGGGTGAAAAGACGGTTCAGGCGGGTAATTACGTCGCCCCTGGCGCGGCCATGATGGCCCTCGTGCCGATGAACCAGCTCTGGGTCATGGCCAATTACCGGGAGCTTGCGTTGCGTCACATGCGCCCGGGCCAGCATGCGCGCATCCATGTGGACGCTTACGACATGGATCTCGACGGTATCGTCGACAGCATCCCACCGGCATCAGGTGCGGCCTTTGCGCCGATTGCCCCCGAGAATGCGACCGGTAATTTTACGAAGATCGTGCAGCGTCTGCCTGTGAAGATCATCGTGACGCCTAATCAACCCTTGGCGAAATTGTTGCGCATGGGATTTTCGGTCGAAACGACGGTCGATACCGGCCTTGAGAACGTGGTGGACGAACAGCGCCACAGCCAGACCGGGATCACGGCGCGATGAGTTCTCCTGCGCGCCTGCTTATGCTGCTCGGGGCGAGTACGCTCCTGTCGGCGTGTACGTTGGGGCCTGATTTCAAACGCCCTGAGGTCATCTCTCCGGCGCGCTACGGCGAGGAACCTCAGGATCTGGCGGGCCGGACCTATGGAGGGCCGGTGGATATTGCCTGGTGGAAGCGATTCAACGATCCTGAGCTGAACCGGCTTATCGATCGTCTGGCGGTTCAGAACATCGATCTGCAACGCGGTATGCAGCGTATCGCGGAAGCCCGCTCGCAGACTCGTATCGCAGCTGCCCAGGGTTTGCCGAGCCTCAATTGGGCAGGCTCCTATACGCGGACGCATCAGAGTGAGACCGGATTTATCTCTTTGGTGCAACCGCGAAACGGCGCGCCCAACGAGTATGATTTTTTCCAGAACACACTCGGGGCCTCCTGGGATCTCGATCTGTTCGGGCAGATCAGGCGGTCGGTTGAGGCGCAGCACGCGTCGCAGGAGGCCGCTATCGAGGCACGCCATGGCTTGGCCCTGAGCACGCTGGCAACCCTGGTAGACAGCTACATGCAGCTGAGAGGCGTACAGGACCAGATCGCCATCACGCAGCGGCATATGGCCGTTGCCGAACACGATGTGGCACTGGTTGAGTCGCGTTTTGGCAACGGCGCGGCGACGACGCTCGATCTGGCGCAGGCGCGTACGGAACAGGCGGGTACGGCGGCGGCATTGCCCGTTCTGCGCAATTCTGAGTCTGCCCTCATCAACGCCATCGGGATGTTGCTGGATGAGCCGCCCCGGAGCCTTGCCGTCGAGCTGGCTGCGCATGATGGCACGATGCCGGGGGTAATTCCGTCCGCTCCGGTGGGATTGCCCTCCGCACTGGCGCGCCGTCGCCCCGATATCCGGGAGGCTGAAGCCAAGCTCCATATGGCGACCGCCGGAGTAGGCGTTGCGATCGCGGCGTTCTATCCCGATATCACCCTGACAGGGCAGATGGGCACGCAGACCCTGTCAGCGGCGAATTTCTTTTCGCTTCCTTCGCGTCAGTTTGCGACGGGTCCGACATTATCGGTTCCTCTTTTCGAAGGGGGACGTCTGCGCGGTACGCTGGCCTTGCGCAAGGCTGAACAGAAGGATGCGGCGCTCGCTTTTCACCAGACCGTCACCACGGCCTGGAACGAAGTCGATAATGCGCTCACTGCTTACGCCCAGTCCCAGAAGCGCCTCGAGCAGACGCGGGTCGCCTGGGAAGAAAGTCGCAAGGCAGTCGGTATTGCACGGGAACAGTACCGCGAGGGTGCCGTGGACTTCCTCCAGGTTGATAACGCTGAGAGCGCCGCATTGGCGGCAGAGGCAACCTATTCGGCTAATCGTATCCAGATCGCGACGGCGTTCGTCTCTCTCTACCGCGCCTTGGGTGGAGGCTGGGAGTATCCTGCACTGATGGAACATAATGCTTCAAAATCAGGATGATGCGGCAGATATTTTATCTTGATGTCAAGATGCACTGGAGCGACTGACCTTAGGCGTTTGCTCACAGATTGTATGAGATTCTTGGCGTAGTATACTGTCTTTGCAGTATTTTATATGCGTTATGAGCGAATGTACCGTTCCGGTATCGAAGACCGTACCCTGCCCGGAGACGAGATGGGCGGCGAAGCCAATCGGTAGCCGAACGAGGCTTCGTTTGAGGATTTTCCGCTCCACCTTCTGGTGCATCGAATATCGCGCTCGGACTGGTTACAGAGATGAAGACTATCGAATAGAATCATAGAGATGGACGAGAGAGTTCATGTGGTGCCATAAGGCAGCATGATTGGACGTTCCCATCTTGTTCTTGGTATCGCTTGCGGGCTGACCGCGGCAGCCGCAGGCTGGCTCCCGCTCTCATGGCCGGTAATGATTGCGACCGGTCTCGGCAGTCTGGCCCCCGATCTGGACACAGAGAGATCGATGCTCGGCTGCCGTATGGTGTGGCTGTCGCGGCCGCTGTCCCGCATGGTGGGGCACCGTACGGTAACCCATAGTCTCGCAGTACCCTTGGCGGCGGGCTGGGCACTCGAACATTCTCTCGGACCGGCGGGGCTTCAATCTGCCTGGGGTGGGTTCCTGATCGGCTATTTCAGCCATATTCTTGCGGACATGATGACAGGGGGATGCTGGGCGCTTTATCCGCTCTCTCGCAACAGACTGTCCCTCTGGCCTCACGCCAAGACCGGCAGTTTCAGGGAGTATGTGCTGCTCGTTGCCTGCCTCTTCTGCCTTGGCTGGATAAGTTATCGTTGCCTGCTTCATGACTGGCCGCCTGGAATGTTAAAATTCAGCCACATGCCTTTGATTGCCTAATCGGATGCAGGGGAATAAGAGCAGCAGCAAAATTCCGCTGTTGTGCGTTCGTGGCTGGCATCCCGGGCTACGATATCCGGGATCTCAGGTGCGGTCTCGGGTGCCGGTCCATGATGGGCAATGGCGGAGCCTCCGTCGCTGAATACCAGCGCTGAATGCCGGTTACCTTGGAGCCTCACATGACCTCTGCCGACCGCCTGCCCATTCGCAGGGCGCTTCTCTCCGTTTCCGACAAGACCGGGCTGATCGACCTCGGTCGCGCCCTGACGGCGCAGAATGTGCAGCTGCTCTCGACGGGCGGCTCTGCCAGGGCGCTCCGCGATGCGGGGCTGGCGGTTACGGATGTTTCGGATCATACGGGTTTTCCGGAAATTCTCGACGGACGCGTGAAGACCCTCGTCCCTCAGATCCATGGGGGGATTCTCGGGCGTCGCGATCTGGCCTCCCATCGTGAGCAGATGGAAGCCCATCAGATCGCCCCGATCGACCTGGTTTGCGTCAATCTCTACCCGTTTGCCGCGACGGTGGCCTCGGGAGCGGGTCCTGAGGACTGTATCGAGAACATTGATATCGGTGGGCCGGCCATGATCCGCGCTGCCGCCAAGAATCATGATCACGTCGTGATCCTGACCGAACCCGCGCAGTATCCCGCATTGATGGAGGCGCTCGAAAAGGGGGGCTCGACGCTGCAGGAGCGCACGGTATGGGCCGGCGCGGCCTACGCGCATACGGCATCCTATGACTCGATGATCGCGACCTGGTTCGCGAAGCAGCGCGGAGACATGCTGCCTGAGACCATGACGCTCACGGGTTCGCGTCGCGAGTTGCTGCGCTACGGCGAGAATCCTCATCAGGACGCTGCATTCTACGCCACGTCCGACAAGCGTTATGGACTGGCCACCGCAACCCAGATTCAGGGCAAGGCGCTCAGCTATAACAACCTGAACGACACGGACGCCGCCTTCGAGGCAGTTGCCGAATTCGACAAGCCGAGCGTCGTGATCGTCAAGCATGCCAACCCTTGCGGGGTTGCCAGCGCCGAAACTCTCGAGGCCGCCTGGAAAGCTGCGCTCAGATGCGATCCGGTTTCCGCATTTGGCGGGATCGTTGCGCTCAATCGCCCCCTTGATGAAGCCACTGCCGAACTCATCTCCACCATCTTCACCGAAGTGATCGTTGCGCCGGACGCCACGGACGGCGCAAAGGCAGCTCTCAGCCGCAAGAAGAACCTGCGTCTGTTGCTTACAGGCGGTCTGCCTTCGGCCACTGAAGCAGGCATGACGTTCAAATCGGTCGCAGGCGGTTTCCTGGCCCAGAGCCGGGATGCGGGGCAGGTGCAGGAGGCGGATCTCCGTGTTGTGACCAAGCGCGCGCCGAGCGAAGCCGAAATGGTCGATCTGCTCTTCGCGTTCCGTGTCGCCAAGCACGTGAAGTCCAATGCTGTGATCTATGCCAAGCACCGCGCGACCGTCGGTATCGGTGCTGGTCAGATGTCTCGCGTTGATTCTGCCCGTATCGCGGCTCGCAAGAGCCTCGATGCCGCTGAGGCGGCTGGTGAGAGCGTGGCGCTCACCCAAGGTTCTGTGGCGGCTTCAGACGCATTCTTTCCGTTTGCTGATGGGCTCGAGAGTGTCATCGCCGCTGGCGCCGTCGCGGTTATCCAGCCGGGTGGCTCCATTCGTGATCAGGAAGTGATCGACGCCGCCGATGCCGCCGGTATCGCGATGGTGTTCACTGGGATGCGGCATTTCCGCCATTAAGTGCCGTGCCCGGTGACCGCCGGGCTGATATCGAATCTGATGAGGGAGTTTACGCCATGCGCATGATGTCCAGAGGCTCGGGTCAGTCCTCTCGCCGTATGGCGACAGCGCTTTTCGCCCTGTGTATCTGGCATTCCGGCGCGGCCCTCGCCGCAGGTCCTATTGAGGCGACTCAGGTCGTGAGGAGCGCCTCACCTGGGCAAGGCGCCTCGCAATGCGTGTTCGACCTTCGGGGGATGCAGCGATACTCCGGGAAGGTCGAACGTCTGCTCCCTGGCACACAGGGTGACGCGGTCGGGGCGATCCTGACCGATGGGACCGAGATTGAAATGCCTCCGGGCCTCGCCGCGCAGGATCATCATCTGCGCGCCGGTTCCAGCCTGACCGTGAGGGGGCTGATCGCTCCTGCCCTGCACCTGATCCGGGCTTTTGCTTTGAGCGACAGGCAGGATCTTTGTGCAGCCCCCATGCCGGAGCTGGTTACCTCGGCCCCTCCCGCGAGCGCGCAAGGGCGAATCGCGCGTCTGCTCCATGATGGTGACGGGGCGCTGAACGGAGCACTGCTCGATAGTGGAACGGTGCTGCGTGTACCCGCCTCGGGTGCACGGACACGATACCTGCAACCAGGAGCGCCAATCTACGCCGAGGGCTATGGGTATCAGACCGCTTACGGAAAGCTGGTTGTGGCCCGACGCCTTGGTCCGGATCGGCTTCAGGCCATCCATGTCTCTGACGAGCCGCTCATCCCTCGCGGCGCGCCGCCCGGGTCTGTGGGCTATGATCAGATCCAGGCTCCGGGTGGCACGGAATAGGGAACGTGATTTTTGCGGCGTGACGTGACCGGCGCAGCCGTGTGAGAAGTGCCCTCGTCCGGAGAACAAGAGCCTTTACTGTCAGACGATATCTGATTCCCGCAGGGCGAGGGTCAGGCAGGGCGATAATGGCAGGATCGGTGCCACTGTGGCCTGAAATGCATGGTATAGATCCGCCTTGTTCGCGTATACGGCGCCGGAAACGTACCCGTCTGCATCGACCTCGTTACGCCAGCCGCCCTGGTCATGGTCGATCAACGTGTCGGCGATATAGTCCCAGACCTTGCGGTACCAAATTTCGTAAGCCGGGCTGCCGGTGCGCTTGAGCAGGTTGACCGCAGCTGTGACGGTTTCCGCCTGCACCCAATGCGCGCGGTTGGTGACGTGAGGGCGGTGGTCCCAGTCGATCGTATAGATCATCCCCGGCTTTCCGTCCGGTCCCCAGCCGAAGCGCAACGCCGAATCGAGCAGTGCCCGCGCGTCATGAAGCATCCACCCGGGGGCGGTGCCGGTGCGGCGAAGAAGCGCTGCCTCGACCTTGAGTGTCAGATGCGCCCATTCCGAGAAATGGCCAGGCGTCATGCCATACGGGCGCAAAGGGTCCGTCGGCTTGTCCTTGTTGTACTCGCGAAGAAGGGTCCACTGGCGGTCGAAATGCTCGGGCATGCAGAAATCGTTATTGCCCGCGATTTCATGCACGAAACGGTGGACGATGAGATGCGCGCGATCGAGCCATTTATCATCTCCCGTGATATCGGCGAGGGCCAGGCAGGCTTCGGTGGAATGCATGTTTGCGTTGGCGCCGCGATAATCTTCCTCATCGCTCCAGTCAGCAGCGAAACTCTCGCGCATGACACCTTCTTCTTCCGACCAGTAGCGCCCCTCGAGTACGTCGGTCGCTAGAGAGAGGAGTCTTTCACCGCCCTCCACGCCGAGAAGCGTGGCCGAGGAGCCGGCAAGAGCTACGAAGGCATGCAGATAGGCCTGCTTGCGCGCTTCAGGATTGGCCGGGCTGGCATACCAGCCGCCATGCTCCTTGTCATGCAGCGGGCCGAGAAGGGCCGCCACGCCATGGCGGACCATGGGCAGGCATCCCGGGATACCCTGTAGCGCGGCCATGGCGAACGCGTGCACCATACGCGCCGTGAGAATACCATCCGGAACGCTGTCCGCAGGAAGCTTGCCGTCGCGACCCAGGGCTCCGAACCCTCCTTCCATGCGTGAGGCTGAGGCAAAACGCAGTAGCCGGCGCCCCTCGGCGGCGAGCCAGTGACGATGCGCGGCTCGGCGCACCCAACTCGTTTCTGGAAGCAGCATGGGAGAAAGCAGATCGGTCATCGAGGCAATCCTGTACCGTGAGCGTTTCGATGAACACGCGACCGGGGAGGGATGGTTGCCGTTTGACAAAGCACTTATCGTGATCGGCCCGTGAAAACGGTTATTTGCCGTGACATGTCACAAGAATTCACTGTTGTCGTGGCGGGAGGGGATTTATTATCGCGTTCTGTCTGATAGACGCGCTGAACTCGTTCCGAGCAGGATGAACATAAGAGCCATGCCCCCGTTTTCGCCCAAGAAAAAACAATCCCAGGACCTCGCGAGTTTTGGCAAGATTCCTCTTGCCGTCGCCCATAACAAGGGAATTTGGCCTCAGGCGCGCTATCAGCACGTGCTGGTGGCATGCGCGCGCTGGGAATCCGATTCCATCGCCGAATGGCTGAGCTATCATCGGTCGATCGGGTTCGATCACGTCTATCTCTACTGTAATGACGATGATCCCTCGGCGCTTTACGAGGCCGTGCTGCCGTTCATGATGGAGGGGCAGCCTTTCGTTACCTTCCATCATTATCGTTACACGGGCGAACAACTGCAGATGTATCGTCATTTCCTGCGTCATCACGTGCATGAGACGAAATGGCTCATGTTCCTCGACGTGGACGAATATGTCTGTCTGCCGGGCAGCAATGACATTCGTCAGGTCAGCGCACGCTTCGGCGGCGATCACGACGCAATCTATCTGAACTGGTGTGGCTACGGGCATTCCGGCCACGCCACCCGCCCGACCGATGGTGTGCTGCGCAATTACACGATGCGCGAGAGTGGAGCTTCTCCTTTCACCAAGATCCTGGCCAAGGCGGGGGCTGTTTCATATCGGCTTTCCTATGAGAACCAGCACGTCGCGATTCATCACGATCTGTTCGGACTGGGCGCTCCCTTGCGGGCCTGCAACATGCTCGGTGAGTCGATGGAGGGCTATTACGAGAATTTCCCCGAGAAAGCCTGGTCCTTCTTGAACGCTGAAAACCGCCGTGCCCGACTGGTAGAGGCCGGTTACATCGCGCATTTCAACATTCGCTCGGAAGAGGATTTCGATCGTCGGAACAGGCGCGGCTGTCTGGGCGATTTCGGAGCGCAAAAGCATTGGGGTGACAAGACCGCAGAGGAACGTGCGGCGTATCACGCCCATACCAACGAAGTTTCCGACAGCTACCTTAAGGACTATTGGGAATCCCTGATCGGCAAAGCACGCGCGGGCATCATCATCCCGTTGGCCGACTGGCCGTTACTGTCTCGCGGGAAGCGCGCGACGCAGAGTTCCACGCTTCACGAGGGCTCGCGTGACGAGGATGCTTGCCGCGCTGTCTCGGGGCGTCTCATGGGACGGCCTCAACATCACACGGCCCTCGAGGACAATCCCTGGTGGATGGTCGATCTGGGAGAGCTCTGCCATATCCATGAGATCATGATCTTCAATCGCCTCGATGGCGTGCTGGAGCGCTTGTCTTCCTTCCGGGTTGAGGTTTCTCACGATCGTTTCTTCTGGAGCACGATCATCGATCGTCAGGGCGGCCCGGTATTTGGCGGTCTCGATGGTACGCCTTTCATCTGGCGTGATGAGGCGGGTGTGCTCGGTCGCTTCGTCAGGGTGACGATCCCCGGTACCGGAGTCTATCTGCAGACCGATCAGATCGAGATCTTCGGGCGGCCATTCTCGATCGAGGAGTTCGAGGCACAGATCAAGGCGCTGCGGGAAGCTGTCTGAATTTGAGTCGCACAGCCTCCCGTCTTTTCGGATTGCAGAGAAATTGACTGCATGAGGGTGAGGCGGGAGACGCTCTGTTATTCGCAGGCGTGGTCGCGCGTGCGAATTCGCAGTAAGCCGCTCTTGGCAATCAAAAAAAATCTCCCATCTTGAAGTTATGACACTGCGAGGATCGCCTTGATGGGGTTCTCGCTGTCGCAACTGGCCGCCTTCACGGGGCATAGGAGCATTGCCAAGACATGAATATTGAGAAATTCACCGAACGTAGCCGCGGTTTTCTTCAGGCCGCATCGACCATCGCCCTGCGCGACTACCATCAGCAATTGACGCCCGAGCATCTTCTCAAGGCGCTTCTGGACGACCCGGAAGGGGCCGCGTCTGCACTCATCCGCGCCGCCGGTGGAAATCCCGATAGTGTCCGCATGGCCAATGACGCCGCGCTGGCGCGTTTGCCCAAAGTCCAGGGCGGCGGCGCAGGCCAGCCTCAGGCGACGCCTGATCTTGTCCGCACCCTTGATACAGCCGAACAGGATGCCCAGCGCGCGGGCGACAGTTTCGTGGCGCAGGATCGCCTGCTCGTAGCGCTTGCCGCGAGCAAATCAGGTGCCGGACAGGCTCTGTCCGAGGGCAAGGCCGATGCCAAGGCCCTTGAGCGTGCGGTGGCCGAATTGCGCAAGGGCCGGGTCGTCGATAGTGCGAACGCCGAGGCGGGGTTCGACGCACTCAAGAAATATGCGCGTGATGTCACCGCCGTTGCCCTGTCGGGTAAGCTCGATCCAGTGATCGGTCGCGATGAGGAGATTCGTCGCGCCATCCAGGTTCTTGCACGACGCACCAAGAATAATCCGGTCCTGATAGGCGAGCCCGGTGTGGGCAAGACGGCCATCGTGGAAGGCCTGGCGCTGCGTATCGTCAATGGCGACGTACCCGAAGCGTTGCGCAACAAGAAGCTGCTCTCGCTCGATATGGGTGCGCTGGTGGCCGGTGCGAAATATCGCGGCGAATTCGAGGAGCGGCTCAAGGCTGTTCTCAAGGAGATCGAAAGTGCCGAGGGGCAGGTCATTCTGTTCATCGATGAGATGCATACGCTGGTAGGAGCCGGCCGCTCCGATGGCGCAATGGATGCCTCGAACCTGATCAAGCCGGAACTCGCTCGAGGCGTTCTGCACTGCATTGGTGCCACCACGCTGGACGAGTATCGCAAGTACATCGAAAAAGACGCTGCACTGGCCCGGCGCTTCCAGCCGGTTTTCGTCGGTGAACCCTCGGTTGCGGATACTATTTCCATCCTGCGTGGCATCAAGGAGAAATACGAACTCCATCACGGTGTCCGCATCACCGATGGTGCCCTCGTCGCTGCGGCGACGCTGTCCAATCGTTACATCACCGACCGCTTCCTGCCGGATAAGGCCATCGATCTGATGGATGAGGCCGCGAGCCGTCTGCGCATGCAGATTGACAGTAAGCCAGAGGCTCTGGACGAACTCGACCGACGCATCATTCAGCTCAAGATCGAGCGCGAGGCCATACGCAAGGAAGACGACAGCGCGAGCCGCGAGCGTCTGGTGAAGCTCGAAGTAGAGCTGGCCGACCTGCAGGAGCAATCCGACACGCTGGGCGCGGCCTGGCATGCCGAAAAGGATCGTGTAAATGCGATCCAAAAGCTCAAGGAGCAGCTCGATCAGGCGCGCTCCGAAGTCGAGATAGCCCAGCGCAAGGGGGATCTCGGCAAGGCCTCTGAGCTGATGTATGCGACCATCCCGGGTCTCGAGCGTCAGATCGAAGAGGCCCAACAGGAGGAGCAGAAGGACGCCGCCCAGGCGGGCCTGTTCAGCGAGGCCGTGACGGATCAGGGGATCGCCTCCGTCGTGTCGCGCTGGACCGGTGTCCCAGTAGACAGGATGCTCGAAGGCGAACGTGCCAAGCTTGTGCGTATGGAAGACGAACTGCGCGAGCGCGTAGTGGGTCAGGAAGCTGCGCTCAAGGCCGTCTCCAACGCCGTGCGCCGTGCGCGCGCCGGCCTGCAGGATCCCAACCGTCCCATCGGCTCATTCCTCTTCCTCGGCCCTACCGGTGTGGGCAAGACAGAACTGGCCAAGGCGCTGGCACAGTTCCTGTTCGATGATGATCGGGCCATGCTGCGTGTCGATATGAGCGAGTTCATGGAGAAGCACGCAGTTTCCCGTCTGGTCGGCGCGCCTCCGGGCTATGTCGGTTATGAAGAGGGTGGTGTGCTGACCGAGGCCGTGCGTCGCAGGCCCTATCAGGTCATCCTGTTCGACGAGGTCGAGAAGGCGCATGAGGATGTGTTCAATATCCTGCTCCAGGTGCTGGATGACGGGCGTCTGACGGACGGGCAGGGACGTGTTGTCGATTTCCGCAACACGATCATCATCCTGACCTCCAATCTTGGTTCGGATATTCTGGCCCAGCAGCCCGATGGAGAGAGCACGGCTCTGGTTCAGGCGCAGGTCATGGCGGTGGTGCGCAGCCATTTCAGACCGGAATTCCTGAACCGTCTCGACGAGATCGTGCTGTTCTCGCGTCTGCAACGGGCCGATATGAACCGTATCGTGTCGATCCAGCTCAAGAGGCTGCGTGAGCTGCTGGCCGATCGCAAGATCACGCTGGATCTCGACCAGGCGGCCGATGACTGGCTCGCTGAGTCCGGCTACGATCCGGTCTATGGGGCGCGTCCGCTCAAGCGTGTGATCCAGCGCAGCCTGCAGAACACATTGGCCGGGCTCCTTCTGGACGGGACGATCTTCGATGGCCAGACCGTCCATGTCTCTGCCAATGACAAGGGACTGGTCATTAATGGTCAGCAGGCGGAGATCGACTGACCGGTCTGTTTCCAGGCGGTGTCCCTCGAAACCGATAGGACATCATGCGTAACGAGGGGGTGCATCGCCTGGACGCGATGCACCCCTTTTTGAACCTCCTTCACGCGCAAACAGGCATGTCAGAGTTACCGCGGGACCCGCTGTCACCCCGGCATACCAGTGCCGCCGGTAATGCCGTAGATTTGCCCCGTGATGTAGCTGGCTTCGGTCGAAGCAAGGGTGACGTAGAGCGGCGCGATCTCCGCCGGTTGTCCCGGCCGTCCCATCGGCACGGTGGTGCCGTATTTCTCGACAGCTGACATGGGTTGGCCACCACAGACCTGAAGCGGTGTCCAGAAGGGACCCGGGGCGACGGCATTGATGCGAATCCCTTTGGGGAGAAGCTGCTTGGCGAGCGATTTCGTCAGATTGGTAATGCCTGCTTTCGTCAGGCTGTAATCGATGATGATCTCGGACGGGTTATAGGCATTGGAGGACGCCGTGTTCACGATGGCGCTTCCGGGCGGCATATGCGGAATGGCCGCCTTGATGATCCAGAACAACGCATAGAGATTGGTCTTGAGCGTCCAGTCGAATTCCTCGGTGCTGAGTTCGAGAATACTGTCATGGTGATGCTGGCGTCCGGCACAATTGACCAGCGTATCCAGACGGCCCAGCGCCGTTGCGGCATCATTGACCAGCTTCTGGCAGAATGCCTCCGAGCGAATATCACCCGGCAGGGCAACGGCCTTGCATCCTGCCTTGCGGATCAGGGCGATAACTTCCCTGGCATCCTCTTCCTCCTGCGGGAGGTAGTTGATGGCAACGTCCGCGCCTTCGCGCGCAAAGGCGATGGCAGCGGATCGGCCGAGCCCGGAATCCCCGCCCGTGATGAGCGCGCGCCGCCCTGCCATGCGACCACTGCCCTTGTAGCTGCTCTCGCCGCAATCGGGCTTGGGATGCATGCGCGATTGCAGCCCTGGCCATTCCTGAGGTTGAGAGGCAAACGGGGCGTGGGGATAGAGCTTTTGCGGATCGGCCATAGGCGCCGCCCCCGCCTGTAACGATGCCCCCTGAGCAGATGCTGCCTGCGCGCGACTGGTCGCGGCCACGAGCCCGGCGAGCCCAAGCGTCGCGCCTTGCATCATGCCGCGTCTGCTGGGTGAGGTCGCTCGGGCATTGGCCCGGTCGGACGTTGGCGACGCATTCTCGGGGGGTAGAGCCGCAGAAGGGGGGATAGAGGGATCGGACGGGTTGCTCATGGCGTCGGAACTCGCTTTTGACAGGAAGGAACCGTGCCGGTCGGCCGACACATTATGAGAAGACGTCACGAGGCTTTGGGTTGCTATGCAAGGAGCGCTCGATGAAGACTCGGCCTCGTCACGTCGAAAGCTCGGTCCCTCGATTGCGACATTTCCGACAGGTGGGTTTCTTGGGTCCCCGGCCCGTATTCCAACGCCCTAGCCGTGGCTCGTCAGAGGGGCTATATTGATCGCTTGTTGCGAGTAGGAGCGTCACGCCAGCATGTCCGAACAGATCCGTCCGACCGAGTTGCCTGAGAACCTCGATGACGAAGCCGATTATGGCGCCTCATCCATCTCGGTTCTCAAAGGGCTCGATGCGGTACGCAAACGCCCCGGCATGTATATTGGCGACACGGATGATGGCTCGGGACTGCACCATATGGTCTTCGAGATCATCGACAACGCCGTGGACGAGGCGCAGGCAGGTCATGCAACACGCTGCATCCTGACGCTCAATGGCGACGGGTCGGTGAGCGTACGCGATAACGGCCGTGGCATCCCGACCGATATGCATGAGGAGGAGGGCGTAAGCGCGGCTGAAGTCGTGCTGACCAAGCTCCATGCCGGCGGCAAGTTCAACCAGAATTCTTATAAGGTCTCGGGCGGCCTGCATGGTGTGGGCGCGGCGGTGGTCAATGCACTGTCGGAATGGATGGAAGTCCGCATCTGGCGTAACAACACCGAGCATTTCATTCGCTTCCAGCATGGCGAGCGCGACGAGGCGCTGGCTGTCATCGGCGCGAGTGAAGAGCCGCGTGGCACGCTGGTCACATTCAAACCCAGCAAGCAGACCTTCACGAAAGTCGATTTCGATTTTGCCATTCTCGAACGCCGCATGCGCGAATTGGCGTTTCTGAATTCCGGCCTCGAGATCGTGCTTCGGGACGAGCGTCACGCCGAAAACAAGGAAGTGGTATTCTGCTATGAGGGGGGGCTCAGTGCCTTTGTGGAATATCTTGACGCGAGCAAGACCTCGATCGTCACCCCGCCCATCGTCGGTGCAATCGATCATGCCGAGAGTGGCATCCGCGTTGAGTTTGCGCTGACCTGGAATGACAGCTTCCATGAAACGATGCTGTGCTTCACCAATAACATCCCCCAGCGCGATGGCGGTACGCATCTGGCCGGGTTCCGCCAGGCCCTGACACGCGTCGTGGGCAAATACGCCGATACCGGATCGTCCAAGAACGCTGCCTCCCTCACGGGTGAAGACATGCGCGAGGGCATGACGGCGGTGCTGTCGGTGAAGGTGCCTGACCCCAAATTTTCGTCCCAGACCAAGGACAAGCTTGTTTCCTCCGAGGTGCAGCCTGTTGTGCATGTGACCGCGGCAGATGCCATCGGGCATTGGTTCGAAACCCATCCGCGTGAAGCCAAGGCCGTGATTGCCAAGGTGAATGAGGCGGCTGCGGCGCGTGACGCTGCCCGGCGCGCCCGCGAGCTTACCCGGCGTAAGGGCGTGCTCGATGTGTCCTCGCTGCCAGGCAAGCTGGCGGATTGTCAGGAGCGCGACGCGAGCAAGGCCGAATTGTTCATCGTCGAGGGTGACTCGGCAGGCGGTACGGCCAAGCAGGGGCGCGACCGTCGTTTCCAGGCTATCCTTCCACTCAAGGGCAAGATCCTCAATGTCGAGCGGGCGCGTTTCGATCGTATGCTCGGCTCTGCTGAAGTCGGTACCCTGATCACGGCGCTCGGCACCGGCATCGGTCGTGGCGATGTGGAGCAGGGTGGTTTCTCGATCGAGAAACTGCGCTACCACAAGATCGTCATCATGACGGACGCCGATGTTGACGGATCCCATATCCGCACGCTGCTGCTCACCTTCTTCTTCCGTCAGATGCCGGAGCTGATCGAGAAGGGATATCTTTATATCGCCCAGCCGCCGCTTTACCGCGCCAAGCGCGGTAACGAGGAACGCTATCTGAAGGACGATGCGGCTCTGGAGCAGTATCTGCTCGACAAGGCGCTCACCAATGCCACGCTGACCTTGTCGAGTGGCGAGGTGATCGCGGGCGAGGCGTTGATGGAGCGTGTCAAGGCCATGGGGCAGGTGGCGAAGACCCTGACGGCGATGGCGAGCAAGATTCCGGTCTGGGTGCTGGAGCAGGCCTATGTGGCGCGCGCCCTGTCCCTCGGGCATGAGATTGCCCAGGAACGCGCGCCTATCCTGCAGGCGCGTCTCGATGCCGCCTCGCCGGTCAATGAGCGCGGCTGGATGGTAGGCCCGACTGAAGACGGAGGCCTGCGGCTGGCGCGCAGCGTACGCGGCGTAGGTGAAGTCTATACGCTCGATGCCGTGCTGCTGCGTTCGGCAGAGGCGCGCTGGCTAGCGGGAGAAGGCGGCCGCATCGCCGGAGATTTCGAGGGTGCGGCGAAATTGGCGCTCGACAGCCAGGCCGTGGAACTTGCGGGTCCGGCCATGGTTTTCGACCGGGTGGTGCAGCAGGGGCGCAAGGGCCTTGCCATCAACCGGTTCAAAGGCCTTGGCGAGATGAATAATGAGCAGCTCTGGGATACGACCCTCGACCCGGCAACCCGCATCCTGCTTCAGGTCAAGGTGGGCGATGTGGAAGATGCCGGGCAAGTCTTCTCGACCCTCATGGGCGATGTGGTGGAGCCGCGTCGCGACTTTATCGTCGGCAATGCCCAGAAGGTCGCCAATCTTGACGTTTGAGTGTCTGACGTCGCGCGGGGCGCTTTCGCTGGGTGCGGCGCTGTTAGCGCTTGGCGGGCAGGCTTGCGCTGCCGATCTGGGCAATGGGGCGGCGGCACACTCAGCTGCTTCTCCCGCAACCAATGTGGGTCAGACAACCGCCATTTATCGGGTCTATAATCATGGCCTGCATGTGGTTGATGCCACGGCGGATTATACCCTGACGGAATTGGGGTACGGTATCAGGACCACGCTCCATGCCGGTGGGTTCATGAGCCTGTTCCTGCGCATGGATATTCAGAGTACGGCGCAGGGTCATTTCGACCATGACTGGGTTCACCCGGTGGGTTACGAAAGCGCTGGCTATTCGCGCGGGCGCCACCGCAGTGTTGTGCTGCAATACGCTGATGATGCGCCGCACATCGTGACTCTCGACCCCAAGGAGAGCGATCGTGAGGATGTGCCACAGGCCGAGCTGTCCCATTCAATGGACACGCTGAGCGCCATGGCGCTTCTGCTCGAGAATGTGCGCCATACCGGCAGATGTGACGGCAATGCCCATGTGTTCGATGGGCTTCGCTTGAGCGCCATGACATCGCATGGCCCCTTCAAGGGGGAGGTCCCCGAGACCTTTGGGCAGAAATTCAAGGGCATCGCGCTCCGATGCGATTTCGTCGGGCAGCAGGAAGCGGGGTTCATCAAGGACTCATCCCATCTCGACGTGATGAAGGCTCCGCATCCCGGATCCGCCTGGTTTCAGGACATTCCGGGTGTCGGTCTGACGGCAGTCCGTATCGAGTTCGAGCATCCCAAGCTCGGCCAGATGACGGCGGTGCTGGATCATACCCCCGTCATCCAGCCCTGATGGCGGGACGTTTCAGACGGTGGGACGCGTTGTCCCGCCGTCGAACGTACCCCTATATCGGTCGTGAGAGATCGTAGATCAGACGGGGAAGTTCGGCCACACAACCCGCGATGGCGGTGGCATGGGCGCTCATGCTGCGATCGCCGTAGCCCCAGCTGGCGAAAAGGGCTGGCATAGGCACTGCCAGAGCGGCCGCGATATCGTTTTGGTGATCCCCGATCATGATGCCATGTGTGGGCTCGGCATTGATCATGCGCATAGTCTTGCGAATATGATCCGGATCGGGCTTGCGGACGGAGAAACTGTCTCCGCCCCCAATGGCGTCGATCAGCGCGGCGATGCCCAGCTCCTCCACAATCGCCTGAGCCGCCTTGAGCGGTTTGTTGGTGCAGATCACACAGGCAATGCCGCGCTCATGCAGCGTGGTCAGCATAGACACTGTGTCCGGAAAAAGCCGGGTCTTCTCGGCGGCGCGTGGCTCGTAGAGTTCCAGGAAACGTCTTGTTGCTTCGTCGCGGTCGATCTTGTCAGTATCGCCCCCATAGATCAGGAGCCGGTCAACCAGTTTTCGTGCCCCGTCACCGATCATCCCCCTCACTGTCTCAGCATTGGGCTGATGCAGATCATAGGCTTTGAGAAGCGCCGCACCGCTCTCGGCCAGGTCGGGCAGGCTGTCGATCAATGTTCCATCCAGATCGAAAACGGCGGTCTTGATTTCGGTGCTCACGGGCGAAAGTCCTCACAAAGCGGGCGAATGCAATAATCAGCAATCCGAAGTGACAGAGCTGCGGTTTGACAGCTCTCTGTCGGGTTGGCTACGCCACGTAACGATATGACATCACTTTCCATTTCCGACGGCCAGCCCGTTCGCCATCACAAACCGACGACCGCCGTGATCCTTGCGGCGGGGCTCGGGACACGCATGCGCTCTAGCCTGCCTAAAGCTCTGCACCCGCTGGGGGGACGCCCCATGATCACGCATCTGATCGAGACGGCGAAATCCGTGTTCGACAGAATCGTGGTTGTGGTCGGGCCAGATATGGCAGCGCTCGAAAAGGCCGCGGCTCCCTGGCCCTGCATCGTGCAGAGCGAACGCCTCGGAACAGGTCATGCTGCCAGTATGGCGGAGGAGCTGTTCGGTGAGGGGGATGTCGCTATACTCTACGCCGATAATCCCCTGATCACCGAAGAAACCATGCGTATCCTGCTGGCGACGCGACAGGAGAGCGGGGTTTCGCTTGCGCTGCTGGCGATGCGTCCACAGGATCCTGGCCGTTATGGCCGCGTCATCGTTCGGAATGGATGCGTTCAGGAAATCATTGAGTGGAAAGATGCGAGCGAGGCGCAGCGCGCTATTGATCTGTGCAATGCCGGGGTGCTGTGCGCCGGTGCGCAGGATCTGCGTCGGTGGCTCGCCGCATTGGGCAATGCAAACGCCCAGGGTGAGTATTACCTGACCGATGTCGTGGCTCAGGCCGCACGTGAGGGCATCGTGCGTCACGCCGAAGCGCCTGCGGATGAACTGGCCGGTATCAATTCGCGTGCCGAACTGGCCGCTGCAGAGGCCAGCTTGCAGAAGCGTCTGCGTGTAGCGGCACTCGAGGCTGGTGTGACTCTCGTTGCGCCCGACACAGTCTTCTTCTGCACTGATACGATCATCGAGCCTGATGTGGTGGTCGAGCCCAATGTTGTGTTCGGGCCCGAAGTGATTGTCCGACGAGAAGCGCGTATCCGGGCATTCAGCCATCTGGAGGGATGTGTCGTCGAACGCGAGGCGATCATTGGCCCGTATGCGCGGCTGCGTCCTGGAACTGTCTGTGGCATTGCCTCCCATGTCGGGAACTTCGTCGAACTTAAGGCAACCCAACTCGGCGACGGGGCCAAGGCCAATCACCTCACCTATCTCGGTGATTCGACCATCGGCGCCCGTACGAATGTCGGGGCAGGGACGATCACCTGCAATTATGATGGCGTTTTCAAGCACCGTACCGTCATTGGTGACGACGTCTTTGTGGGATCCGACTCGATCCTTGTTGCGCCTGTGACGATAGGCAGCGGGGCGCTTCTGGCGGCTGGCGGCGTCATTACCGAGGATGTGGAGCCCGGCGCTCTGGCTCTGGGTCGTTCGCGACAGATCAACAAGGCAGAGAGAGGGCGTAGCATTCGTGACGCCCTGCGTGCGAAGAAGGAACAGGGCTGATGTGCGGAATCTGCGGCGTCGTCGGACACAAGAATGCCACTCCGCTCATCGTCGAGGCGCTTAGGCGCCTCGAATATCGCGGATATGATTCTGCCGGGATTGCCAGCCTGGAGGACGGGCGCATCGCCCGTCGTCGTGCGGCGGGCAAGCTCGATAATCTGCAGGCTGTACTGGATATCCAGCCTCTGACCGGTATCACCGGGATTGGGCATACGCGCTGGGCGACACATGGTCTTCCCAATGAGACCAACGCTCACCCTCATGCGACCGATCGTGTGGCGATCGTGCATAACGGCATCATCGAGAACTACGAGGAACTGAAAGCGGAGATGGTGGCGATCGGTCGCCATTTCACCTCGGAAACCGACACTGAATGCGTTGCCCAGCTGGTCGATTTCTATCTCGATCAGGGGATGGCGCCGCGCGAGGCCGCCAGCAAGACCCTGGGCCGCCTTCAGGGCGCGTACGCGCTTGCAATGATTTTCACCGGCCATGAGGGGCTCCTGATCGGGGCGCGCCACGGCGCACCGCTCGCGGTGGGCTTTGGCGAAGGTGAGATGTTTCTCGGGTCAGATAGTCTCGCCCTTGCGCCACTGGCGCGACGCATTGCCTATCTGGATGACGGGGATTGGTGCGTGCTCCAGCCTGATAGTGTCGAGTTCTATGACGCATCCGGGCAGCGTGTGCAGCGTGCTGTCCAGACGATCGCACTGATCGCGGGAACGGTCGGCAAGGATGGCTATCGCCACTACATGGAAAAGGAGCTCCATGAACATCCGGTGGTAATCGGCCAGACATTGCAGCGCATCATCGACCCCGTGACGCGTGACATCGCCCTGCCTGAATTCCCGTTCGATATGGCGGAATTGCCGCGCGCCATCATCACGGCCTGTGGTTCTGCGTTCTACGCTGGCCTGGTTGCCCGCTACTGGCTCGAGGCGGAGGCACGTTTGCCGGTCGATATCGATGTCGCTTCCGAGCTGCGTTATCGCAATCCGCCGCTCACGCCCAGAGGCATGGCGCTGATGATCTCGCAATCGGGGGAAACAGCCGATACGCTTGCTGCGTTGCGCAGCCTGCGTGAGCGTGAGCAGCACATCGTCTCCATCCTCAATGTCGAGGGAAGCACGATGGGCCGCGAGAGCGATGTTGTGCTCGGAATGGTCGCCGGCCCCGAGATTTCGGTTGCCAGTACCAAGGCCTTTACCGCTCAGCTCTCCGTTTTGGCCGTGCTGACCATCGCCATAGCCCGTGCACGTGGCGTGATGTCAACCAAGCGCGAGGGCGACCTCCTGGCGCATCTGCTGGATCTGCCGTCGCGGGCGGCTGAGGTCTTCTCGAGGGTGAGCGATATCCAGGCCATGGCGGCAGCCGTGTCAGAAGCGCGCGACGTGCTCTATCTGGGCCGGGGTATCTGCTTCCCGGTTGCTCTGGAAGGCGCCCTCAAGCTCAAGGAGATCTCCTATATCCACGCCGAGGCTTATGCGGCGGGCGAGATGAAGCACGGACCGATCTCGCTGATCGACAAGGATGTGCCCATTGTCGTCATCGCGCCTTCGACCATTCTGTTCGACAAGACGCTGTCGAATATCCAGGAGGCAAAGGCGCGCGGCGGACGCATCATGGCCTTTACCGACCAGAAGGGGGCGGAAAGGCTGAGCGGTCTGGCCGAACATATGGTGATCCTGCCCGATGTCGATCCGTTCGTGGCCCCCATCCTCTACACGATTCCGGTCCAGATCCTGGCCTATGAAGTGGCCCTGCGTCGGGGCACCGATGTCGATCAGCCGCGCAATCTCGCCAAATCTGTGACCGTGGAGTAACCTGCCCCAAAACAGTCAGGGGGCCGTAAAAATGCCAGGATCGGGACCAGCGATACTCATCCAGGGGGCGGGCGTAGCTGGCCTCGTGACTGCCGTCACCCTTGCGGAAAAAGGGGCTCAGGTCACTTTGCATGAGGCCGGTCCGCGCATCGGAAGTGGGGCCTCGTGGTATGCTGGCGGCATGCTCGCGCCGTGGTGTGAGGCAGAATCTGCACCGGAAGAAGTCACACGTGACTCACTGGACTCCCTGCAATGGTGGGCTGATCACGTTCCGGGCGTGTTGCGCAATGGCAGCCTTGTCGTGGCGCCGCCACGCGATCAGGTCGAGCTTGCCCGTTTCGGGCGCAGGACAAGCCATTTCGAGACGATTGACGCGCCCAGGATTGCAGCGCTCGAACCCGATCTTGAGGGACGTTTTGATAAGGCGTTGTATTTTGCAGAAGAGGGGCATGTTGATCCACGTCTCGCTCTGGCGCGTCTGAAGGAGCGCCTCCTAACCCTTGGGGGGCATATCCGGCTCGATACCACCCGGATCGACGAGGATTTCGATTGGGTCATCGATTGCACCGGTATCGAGGCGCGTGAAGCGGAACCGAAATTACGCGGTGTTCGCGGTGAGATGATTCTGGTCCGCTGTCTCGAGATGCGTTTGCACCGTCCGGTGAGGATGCTGCATCCGCGCATTCCGATCTATATCGTGCCGCGCGAGCAGGGCATCTTCATGGCGGGGGCCACCATGGTCGAGAGCGATGACGACCGAGCCATCACCGTCAGGGCCATGAGCGAATTGCTGAACGCGCTCTACACGCTGCACCCGGCTTTCGCCGAAGCAGAGATCATCGAGGCGAATGCAGGCATACGACCGTCTTATCCTGATAATGTACCCCGTGTGCATTGTGACGGGCGTCGCATTACCGTCAATGGTATGTATCGCCATGGCTTTCTGCTGTCGCCTGCACGCGCAGCGGAGGTGGGACGCATCATTTTCCCGGGAACGCGCTGATCCCGCTGCGGGACCGGTCGTTCTGATGTCATGAAACAGGCAGTGTGCACCTGCCTTCCCGCTGCGCGTTGCGCTCAGACGAATTTGGAGGAAACGCCTTGCAGATAATCGTGAATGACGAGACAAAGCGCATCAGCAGTCGCTATCTCTCTGAGATCTTGATCGAGCTTGGCTATGGCGGATCGAAAGTGGCGACCGCAATCGATGGGGTTTTTGTTCCCCGCTCAGCCCGGTCGGGCAGAGAATTGCAGGAAGGCGCGAGGCTCGAGATTCTCGCCCCGATGCAGGGGGGCTGATCGATGCGCGCTTATGGAACTGAACTTGCTTCACCCCTGATGCTGGGAACCGCCTTGTATGACAGTCCCGCTGTCCTGGCGGCCTCGGTCAAGGCGGCCCGTCCCGGGGCGGTGACTGTGTCACTGCGTCGCGAGTCGGCGGGCGAGCAGGCTGGCCAGGCCTTCTGGGAACTTGTACGCGGGCTCGACGTGCCTGTACTGCCCAATACGGCGGGCTGTCATACCGTGCGTGAGGCCGTGACAACGGCGCAGATGGCCCGCGAGGT
Organism: Asaia sp. VD9; assembly: GCF_037150015.1. Lineage (NCBI taxonomy): Bacteria > Pseudomonadati > Pseudomonadota > Alphaproteobacteria > Acetobacterales > Acetobacteraceae > Asaia > Asaia sp. VD9. The sequence continues at coordinate 179,974 of NZ_JBBCQM010000005.1, forward strand.
TTTTGACACTGACTGGATCAAGCTCGAGGTGATCGGGCAGGGCGATTTGTTGCAGCCCGATGTCTTCGCTCTTGTGGAAGCTGCCCGCATCCTGACTGAAGAGGGCTTCAAGGTCTTTCCCTATACGACGGAGGATCTGGTCGTTGCCGAGCGGTTGCTGCGTGCCGGTTGCGAATTGCTGATGCCGTGGGGCGCGCCGATCGGGTCGGGCAGGGGGCTCAATAATCTTTTCGGCCTGCGCGCCTTGCGCGCGCATTTCCCGGAAATACCGATGGTGATCGATGCAGGCATCGGACGCCCCTCCCATGCCGTGACGGCGTTCGAACTTGGCTATGACGCCATTCTGATCAATACGGCAGTCGCGAAGGCGGGTGAGCCCGTCGCCATGGCGGAGGCCTTTCGCTTGGCGTGCGACGTCGGCCGCCTGGCTCGTAAGGCCGATCCCATGGAGGAACGTGACATGGCGGTGCCCTCTACGCCCACCCTTGGCAAGGCAGTATTTGCGTCATGACCAGCCGTCTTCCGTCTCCCATTTACCCAGTTGTCGATCACCCGCGTTGGGTCGATCGCCTCGGCGCGGCCGGGGCGCGGTTCATTCAGCTGCGACTGAAGAACCTCGATCCGGAAACGCTGCGCGCCCAAGTGATCGAGGGACAGGAGGCCGCAGTGCGCCACAACGTGCGCCTCGTACTGAATGACTACTGGCAACTCGCCATCGAGCTTGGCATCGACTACATCCATATCGGGCAGGAAGATCTCGACACGGCTGATCTCGATCAGATCAGGGCAGCGCGCATTGCCTTTGGGATCTCGACCCATTCGCATGAGGAGCTCGCGCGCGCCCTTTCGGTCGCCCCTGATTACGTCGCCCTCGGTCCGATCTGGGAGACAAAGCTCAAAAAGATGATCTGGGACCCCCAGGGTGTCGAGAAACTGGCGGAGTGGCGGCGTCTGATCGGCCCGGATATGCCCCTCGTGGCCATAGGTGGGATCACCCTTGCGCGCGCGACCTCCTGTATCGCAGCAGGAGCCGATAGTGTTGCCGCCGTGTCCGACTTCATCGCTTCGGACACGCCCGAAGCTCAGGTGCAAGCCTGGCTCGCGTCCTGCGGCCACTGAAAAGACTTAATATTTCTTTCAGGATGGCAGACGAACCCTCGCCGTTGCGGGGAGATTCGCGTATAGGATGTGGGTAACACAAAAAATGAGGGAGAGCGCGCGCCCATGATGGTGACGGGACTGGCTGCCATTATTCTGGCGCTGGCGCTGCTGATGGTTCTGATCAGCGCGGTACAGCCTTTGGCCCGGCGGCTTGAGGTTTCGGAAACCGTTCTGCTTGCGCTGGCCGGCATCGGTATTGGAGCGGCGGCGGATCTGCTGCTCCGCTCTTCACTCACCGAGATTTTCGACGGTGCCGCAGAAACACTGCTCTATTTCCCGATCAATAGTGAAGCGTTCCTGCTGATATTCCTGCCAATTCTGGTGTTTCAGGGGGCGCTTGCGATTGATGTGCGCCGTCTTGCGCATGAAACGGCCACCGTTCTGCTTCTCGCGGTCGTCGCGGTTCTCGTCTCTACGCTCACCATTGGCATGGCGCTCTATCCCTTCGCGGGTCAGACACTGGTCGTCTGTCTGCTTCTTGGCTCTATCGTCGCCACGACAGATCCGTCTGCGGTGGCGGGGATCTTTCGTGAGATCGGCGCTGCGTCGCGTCTGACCCGTCTGGTTGAGGGCGAGGCGCTGCTCAACGATGCTGCGGCCATTGCGATTTTTTCGATCCTCCTCGCCTCGGTGACGTCTCACCGTCATATTGAACTCGGCGAGACGGTGATCGATTTCTTCGCGTCCTTTGGTGGGGCGATGGTTGTTGGTGTTGCTGTCGGGCGTCTCACGCTGCTTCTGATTGCAGGGCTCGGCGGATCGGCGGCCGCCGAAATCACCCTGACACTGGCCCTGCCTTATGTCGTCTACATTCTCTGCGACGAATTCCTGGGATTTTCGGGGGTGGTTGCAACCGCGGCTTCGGGGCTCACGCTCTCTGTCTATGGACCTTCCACCTTCAGACCGCAGGTCTGGCGCTTCCTGAACGAACTCTGGGTCCAGCTCGTCTTCTGGGCTGGTTCGTTGGTGTTTGTCCTGGCATCCATGCTCGTGCCGCGCCTCCTGATCGGTATGACGCGCTGGGACTGCGTTTTGATCCTGATCGCGACGGTGGCCGGGATGCTGGCGCGAGGCGCAGTGGTATTCGGGTTGCTCCCCATTCTGGCGGCCTTCAAGCTCTCACCACCGGTGCCGGCACCATTCAAGACCACTATGGTCTGGGGTGGGTTACGCGGCGCCATCACTCTCGCGCTTGCCCTCGCCGTCACCGAAAACCAGCGCGTTTCCACCTCTACCGCGCATTTCATTGGCATCATCGCCACGGGTTTTGTGCTCATCACGCTCCTTGTGAATGGTACGACGCTGCGATACCTGGTGGTTTTCCTCAAGCTTGACCAGTTGCCTGCCATCGATCAGGCGATGCGCCATCAGGTGCTCAGCAGCGGTCTGGCGCAGGTGGCGGAGCGTACGCATACGCTCGCCGATGAACTCGGCTTTGGGGCAGGGACCCAGAAAACGATCATCGGGCAGATCGAGCGACGCGCGCAGGAGGAAAGCGAAGCCAACACCTTTGATACCGCTCTGGGCGACCGTCAGCGCGTGACCCTGGCGCTGATCACTATCGCCAATCGCGAGCGCTCATTGCTGCTGGATCTGTTTCGCATACGCGGCTTGTCACGCCGGGTCATGGAAACCCTGCTGCGCTCGTCCGAAGCTATGGTAGATGGCGCTCGGCTGGAGGGGCGCTACGGTTACGTACGCGCCCTGCGCCGCAGGCTGCGGCCCACCATGCGTTTTCGTGTGGCGCAGATGCTGCATCGGCGATTTCATATCGATCAACCGCTCATGTTCTGCATGTCGGAGCGGTTCGAGATGCTTGTCATCGCGCATCTGGTTTCGCTCTCGCTCATGCGCTTCATGCATGAACGGCTGGAGCCTACGTTGGGCACACGCATCGGGGAGATCGTTTCGGAGGTTCTTGGTCGCCAACGCCGTATGCTTGATGACGCCTTGGAGATGATGCGCCTGCATTATCAGGGCTATTCCGAAGCACTGGAGAGCCGCATCCTGCACCAGATCGCGCTGCGCCTTGAGGAAGAGGAATATGATGAACTCCTGTCGGATAACCTCGTCAGTGAGGAGCTTCATCGCGAGCTGTTGAAGGACGTCGAGAAGCGTCAGGAGCGCCTGGAGAAGCCTCTGCGCTTCAACCTCAAGAGCGGCATCGAACAGAGGCTGCGCTCTTTCCCGGCTTTTCGGGGCGTGCCAGATGGCGTCCTGCACGATCTCGCCATGAACATCTCGCTGCGTTTTGCCTCGCCGGGTGAGGTATTGCTGCGTCGCAATGGCAAGATCAAGATGGTCTACGCTGTCGTGGCTGGTCTGGCTGAGGTGCACATTGCCGAGCAGGACGTGCAGTTCGGGGCAGGGGATTTGATCGGGGCGGCACCGCTCATCAACGAGACATTCTCACGTGGAACGGTGCGGACACTCCAGTTCTGCCATCTGCTGGCGATCCCGGCCTCGCTCTTTCGTCGTCTGGTCGAGGAATATCCGATCGTGCGCCGCACCATTGATGAGCGCGCCGAGGCGCGCCTGGCGGAAGGCCACAGGCTCTCGCTGGTGCTAGGAGGGGACAAGGAACCTTTCATCCCGGCGAGGGAACTGATCAAGGCGGGAAACCGGGAGAGCACCAACGAAAGCAACAGCTGAGACGTTGTTGCGGCTTGAAATCTGCCTCATGTTCGTTTGCGTTCGATTTGCTCCATGGTGGGTAGATCGAACTTCATAGGGCAAGGTTTGGATCCATCCCACAAAGCCCCTCTACCGAATATCTGAAAGTTCGATAAGATATATTATGCCAACTCGCATATGGTTCGATCTGCGATCTGGCCGCCATTTCTGCCGCGCACTGCGATCGTGATCGCCATTCTGGCTGCGCGACTGTGTATCGCGCGCAGCCAGAATGCGATTCACGCCAAGGCGTAGCTGCCAAGTTCCGCGCCAGTCTGACTGTCAACTTCCTTCAGAATGACGCCATAACCCCAGAGCGCGCCGAGATGTTCCAGTGTGAGCCTTGCATCCGTAGGTTGCAGAAGCTTCCCTGGACGTGTGCGGTGCTCTAGGCGCAATATGCGGTCCCCTGTCAGGTCCGCCCCGACGATCTCGATCTCCTCAGCCAGCAAACCCGGATCGTAAGAGGCCGCTACAGAGCGCCGGATGTCGCGATAGCCAGGATCGTCATGAATGGCGTCGACGAGGAGATATGGTTGAGACAGATCGTCCTCGAGCCGGAACAACCTGAAGTCGCGCATAACCTTCGGTGACAGGAACTGCTGCACGAAACTCTCGTCACGATACTCCGCCCAGGCGTGGTGAAGCGTGCCGATGGGATCCTGGTTGCCCGCATGCCCGGGGAACCAGCGTTTGTCCTCCTCTGTGGGGTCTGTGCAGACGCGTGCGATGTCGGTCATCATCGCGAAGCCCAGCGCATAAGGATTGAAATTGGGCCCTCCCCCTTCATCGAAGCCACGCTGGGTGATGACGTTGCTGGTCGAGTGGATCACCTCCAGAATGGCAGCGTCGTCGATCAGCTTCTTGTCATGCAGGCGATGCATGATGAAGTTGTGCACCCAGGTGGCGCAGCCTTCGTTCATCAGCTTGGCCTGCGGCTGCGGGTAGAAATACTGCGCGATCAGCCGGACGATGCGGATGATTTCACGTTCCCAATTGGCCAGGCGCGGGGCGTGTTTCTCGAGGAAATAAAGAATATTTTCTTCAGGCAGGCCAAGACTCGCACCTTGATCATCCGCGTCGCTGCCGGTCTTCGCCTGATGCTGCGCCTCGGGGAGTGTGCGCCAGAGATCGTTGAAGTTCTCATCCTCATAGGCACGCCTTTCCCTAGCGCGCTCCTGCTCCTGACGCAGATCGAGCCGTTTGCTGCCTGTATGACGGTCGACGCCCTGGCTCTGCAGGGCATGGGCGGCGTCAAGGATCCGCTCGACCGCCCTCACCCCGTATTTCTCCTCGCAGCGGGCGACGTAGCCTCGCGCGAATTCGAGGTAGTCTAGGATCTGGGTTGAGTCGGTCCATTCGCGGAAAAGCCGGTTATTTTTGAAAAAATGGTTATGGCCGAAGGCTGCATGGGCAATGACCAGCGCCTGCATGGTGGCCGTGTTTTCCTCCATCAAATAGGAGATGCAGGGGCTGGAATTGATCACGACCTCATAGGCCAGGCCCATCAATCCCCGTTTATAAGCGTTCTCATGCGAGACGAAGCGCTTGCCCGCCGACCAGTGCGGATAGCTGATGGGCATGCCGTGAGACGTATACACATCGAGCATCTGCTCGGAGGTAATGATCTCGATGCGATTGGGATAGGTATCGAGCTTGAGCTCCTCGCTCGCTATGCGGTCGATCTCCCCATAGCAATCCCGCAATGTCGAGAAAGTCCAGTCTGTGCCGGTGTAGAGCATGGTCATTCCCCTGCCCGTTCAGCCGCGCGTCGGGCGAACAGATCCCTGAAAACCGGAAAGATGTCGCGTCTGTCCTGAACCTGACGCATGGCCAGTTGTGGCGTTGTATCGGCGATCGCCTTGTAGCCGCGCCATAGATCGGTCTCGCTGCGCAGCAACGCACCGCCCATGCTTACCTCGACATAGGCGAAATACTGCACTACTGGCAGAATTGCCTCGGTCATCAGGCGATTGACCTTGTTCATGTCAGACGAGATATTGTCTCCGTCCGAGACCTGGGCGACGTAGATATTCCACTTATCGGTGGGATAGCGCTCGGATTGTACCTGATGCATGAGGTCGAGCGCGGTCGAGACAACCGTGCCGCCGGTGCGCGGGTCTGTAAAGAAGACGTCCTCATCGACTTCTTCCGCCGTCTCGGCATGGCGAATGAAGACGATCTCCAGCTTTTCGTAACGTTTTTCGAGAAACACATGCAGCAGCATGAAAAACTGCTTTCCCAACTCCTTCATCTTTTCGGTCATGGACCCCGAGACGTCCATAATACAGAAGATTACCGCCTGCGTGGTAGGCTTAGGCACAGGGGTAAAGCGTCGATAGCGCAGATCCACCGGGTCGACCCAGGGGATACGGGCGATACGCTGGCGAAGCGCATCGCGCCCTTCGCGCAGTTCCTGAAGCTTCAGAAACTGGCTGTCTGTGAGCGGTCTTTGCGCCTCGAGCGCTGAGATCTCCTCCTCGACATCGAGTAATTCCTGAGGCTTGGGGCGCTTGAGCCCGATACGGCGTCCCATTGAACGCCGCATGGTCCGTCCGAGATCGATCTGGGACGGAGAACCATCGCTCGTCAGGCCTGAACGGCTCGTTGCGAGAGAGGTGGTCGAGGCGATTTCGCGTTTGACCAGATCGGGGAGTTCGAGATCGTCGAAGAAGAGATCCAGAAATTCGTCCCGCGAGAGCACAAAGCGATAGGCGTCTTCGCCGCCGCCCTGATCGCTCGCGCTCCTCCCCTCGCCGCCTCCCTCTCCTTCCCCGCCTGGCGGGCGCCGCAACCTGTCGCCCTTGACGAACTCCTTATTGCCGGAAAGGACGAAATGACGTGTTCCCGCGCTGAATTGCCTATGGAAGCTAGGCTCGTGCAGGACATCTGCCGGAATTGAAACCGCGCTATCCTGCCCGATCTCGCGAATGCGCCCCTGGGCCGCAGCGTCGCGCACTGCGCTCTGGATGGCTTGGCGCGCCCTGGAAAGGACGCGCTGGCGGTTTTCGGTGTTCTTGCCGTGCGGGTTCGGGCGTCTGTCTATGATTTCCATGAAACGCTCCGTGAGAGAGGTCAGGCCGACTGCTTGACGCGCATGTACCATTCGACGAGGCGCCTCACCTGACGCTCGGTATAGCCGCGTGCCACCATGCGGCTGACAAACTCATCATGCTTTCGCTCGCTGGTGCTGTCCTTTTTTGACCCGAAACTGATGACGGGCAGCAGATCTTCGACCTGGCTGAACATGCGCTTCTCGATTACGTCGCGGATCTTCTCATAGCTGGTCCATGACGGGTTGCGCCCGCCATTGCTGGCCCTCGAACGTAGCGAGAACTTGACGACCTCGTTTCGGAAATCCTTGGGGTTCGCGATGCCTGCCGCCTTCTCCGTCTTGCTCAGCTCAGCGTTGAGCAGATCGCGATTCATCAGCTGGCCTGTATCGGGATCCTTGAAATCCTGGTCCTCGATCCAGGCGTCGGCATAATCGAGATAGCGGTCGAACAGGTTCTGACCGTAGTCGTTGTAGCTCTCCAGATAGGCTTTCTGGATCTCATTACCGAGGAACTCGGCATAGCGGCGTGCGAGATCGGATTTGAGTGAAGCGAGATAGGCAGCCTCGGTTTCAGCCGGGAATTGTTCACGCCGCACCGCTTGCTCCAGCACATACATGAGATGCACGGGATCGGCTGAGATTTCGGAGGCATCGTGATTGAAGGTGGCTGAGAGAACCTTGTAGGCAAATCGCGTGGAGATCCCCTCCATACCCTCATCCACACCTGCGCTGTCCTTGTACTCCTGCATGGCGCGCGCCTTGGGATCGGTCTCCCGGATGTTCTCGCCGTCATATACGCGCATTTTCGCAAATTGCGTGGAGTTGGGATGGGTCTTGAGGCGCGAGAGCACGGCGAATTGTGCCAGCATCTCAAGCGTGTGCGGCGCGCAGGGCGCATCGCCCAGTGCCGAGGACTGAATCAGTTTCTCATAGATCTTCGACTCTTCGGTCACGCGCAGGCAGTACGGCACCTTGATGACACAGACACGGTCGAGGAAGGCCTCATTCGTCCTGTTGTTGCGGAAGGACTGCCACTCCGCCTCGTTCGAGTGCGCCAGAATCACACCTGTGAAAGGGATCGCGCCAATGTTCTCGGTGCCGACATAATTGCCCTCCTGAGTGGCTGTCAGCAGTGGATGCAGCATCTTGATCGGCGCCTTGAACATCTCGACGAATTCGAGAATGCCCTGGTTGGCGCGGTTCAGGCCGCCAGAGAAGCTGTAGGCATCGGGATCGTTCTGACTGAAGTTCTCGAGCTGACGAATATCGACCTTGCCGACCAGGGCCGAGACATCCTGATTATTGTCGTCCCCGGGTTCGGTCTTGGCGACCGCAATCTGGCGCAGCTTGGATGGATTGAGCCTGACAACGGTGAAGCGTGAGATATCCCCGTCGAAATCCTCGAGACGCTTGAGCGCCCAGGGGCTCGCAATGCCGGTCAGCACACGGCGGGGGATATTATATTGTTCTTGCAGCGAGGTGGCGAAACGCTCCGGGTCGAACAAGCCAAGCGGACTCTCGAAGACCGGACTGATCTGCTTGCCGGCCTTGAGCACGTAGATCGGTTCGCGCTCCATGAGCGTCTTGAGCCGCTCGCCAAGGGAGGATTTGCCGCCGCCAACCGGGCCGAGCAGGTAGAGAATCTGCTTGCGCTCTTCCAGACCCTGCGCCGCGTGGCGGAAGAAGCCCACAATCTGTTCCACCGCATCTTCCATGCCATAGAAATCGGCAAAGGCAGGATAGGTGCGCACGGTGCGGTTCATGAAGATACGGCTGAGCCGCGGATCGCGCGCCGAATCAAGCATGACGGGCTCACCGATGGCCTTGAGCATGCGTTCGGCGGCGCTTGCATAGCAGCTGGGGTCTTCACGGCACAGAGACAGGTAGGAGGCCAGCGACATCTCTGTTTCCCGACGTTCCTCACGAAAGGAAGAAGCCAGCGTAAAGACGTCCGAGAATGAACTCATGACTCGTATGCTCCGATAGATCCTGCCACTGGGCCGGGGGGCGAAACGGTCACACCCACCGATAGAGATGCAGGCGATAAGTCGGGAAGTCAGGCTATGGGGAACGACGAACGGCGAAGCGACGACAAAGGGTGCGGAGCCTCGAATTGCCCCGACATTACGTAAGACTGACCCGGAAATGCCGGATTTGAGGGGAATTCATGCGGTGTCGAACAGTACCGGACTGACCCGATATGATGACGCTATCGCGATGTCGAACCGCGCTTCAACAAAAAACTGGTTAATGCAAAAAATTTTCAGACGGTCAGGGTAAGCCCATCATAACCCGGCTCTATCCCCTTGGGCAGGCGTTGCCGCAGCGTCTCGAAATCCAGTGCCGGGCCCATATGCGTCAGGATCGCGCGCTCCGGCTTGAGCCTCTCGCACCAGGCGATGACGAGATCGACCCAGGCATGGGCCACATGGGGTTCATATTGAAAGCACCCGACAATCCAGGTCCTGACGCCCGTCAGCGCGTTCAGCGATTCCTCGCTCAGATGCTCGACATCGGTGGAATAGGCGAAATCGCCGCAGCGTATGCCGATTGTGGGAATGCGGTAATGACGCTGCTCGAAGAGCTGTAGATCGAGATCGCAGAGCTGCAGGCGATCTGTGGTTGTGATAAGATGCGGTTCCGGTACAGGGCGGAAAAATCCTGTGCCGGTCCATGGGCGAAAGGCATAGCTGTAACGTGCCTCAAGCTCACGCATGACGGTCTCGGTCGCGTAAAGCGGCAACGGCGCGTCAAGCATACGGTTGATGGCCCGTAACTCATCCAGCCCGGCCACATGATCTGCGTGCTCATGGGTGTAGAGCACGGAATGCACGACACCGATCTTCTGACGCAGCAACTGGGCGCGCAGATCGGGGCCGGAATCGACTAGAAGGCGTTTGCCGCTATCGGCCTCGATCACAATGGACGAACGCGTACGTTCGTTACGCGGGTTCTGCGGGTCGCACGCCCCCCATATCCCCTCACCGTCAGCGCCCCCCACCATGGGAACACCGCCGGAACCGCCACATCCGAGGATGGTGACCTTCATGCGGCGCGCCGGAACAGAGCGTGGAAATTGCGCGTCGTCAGCTCGGCCAACGCCTCAGGCGTCAACTCGCGTTCCTGAGCGAGGCGTGCTGCCGTATAGGCAACGTAGCCTGGGGTATTGGGCTTGCCCCGCTTCGGGACCGGTGCGAGGAACGGGCTGTCGGTCTCGACCAGTAGGCGTTCAGCGGGCATGGCGCGGGCGACTTCGCGGATCGTCTCGCATTTGGGAAAGGTGAGCAGGCCGGAGAAGCTCACATACCCCCCGAGATCGATGGCCACGCGCGCGAGATCCATCCCCGAGGCGAAGCAATGCAGCAGGAAGGGAAACGCTCCCTTGGCATGTTCGTCACGCAATATGGCGGCTACGTCGTCATCGGCTTCGCGGGCGTGGATCACCAGAGGCAACCCGGTTTCGCGCGCCGCAGCGATATGCACGCGGAAACTGGCCGCCTGCGCAGCACGCACCGGTACCCCGCCATGCAGGTAATCGAGACCTGATTCGCCTATGCCGATCACGCCTTCCGGCTCGGCCAGCCGGACCAAGGTGGCGAGCTCGGGGGGCTCCTCCTCATCCACATGATCCGGATGCGTGCCAATAGCGCACCACACCCGAAGCGCAGGCGTATCATGGCGCGTCAGATCGATCTGGGTCTGGGCGCGCGATAGCCGGGTGCCGATCGTCACCATGCCGGACAGCCCGTGCTCCTTGGCGAGAGCAAGCGCCGCAGGCACATCATCGAGCCGGTCGAGGTGGCAATGCGTGTCGATCAGCCCCGTCATGTGCGCCTCACTCACGCCGCACTCTCGGGCTCGACATAGCGCGGGAACAAGCCCTGTGGTGCTGGCAGCGGGATTTCGGCCTCGAGCGGGGCCGAGAGCGAGGCGAAGTCGCGTGCCGTCTCCGACACGCCAAGCTGCGTCAGGAGCTTGTCCATGGTGCCCGGCATATAGGGCTGCAGCATGATGGCAATATGGCGCATCGCCTCATGCAGCACCCGCAGAACGGTCGCCATACGCACGAGATCGGTCTTCTTCAGAGCCCAGGGGGCCTGGCGGTCGATATAGCTGTTGCAGGCACGGATGACCTTCCAGACCTCCTCGAGACCGTCTGTCAGCGCAAAACGTCCCATCTGGCCGCGCAGCAGCTCCGGCAGGAGCGATGCGCTGGCGAGAAGTGCCTGATCGTCGTCGCTCAGCGTGTCGAAGGCGGGGAGCTTTGCTTCACAGTTGCGGGCGATCAGGCTCAGCGTCCGCTGGGCGAGATTGCCGAGATCATTGGCCAATTCGACATTAAGGCGATTGACGAGCGAGCGCTTGCTCAGATCCGAATCCCCGCCGAACGGGACTTCGCGCAGCAGAAAGAACCGCACAGGATCAAGACCATAGCTGGCCACAAGATCGCGCGGGTCGATCACATTGCCGATCGACTTGCTCATCTTCTCGCCTTCGATCGTCCACCAGCCATTGGCGAATACCGATTGCGGCAGATCGATATCGGCAGCCATGAGAAAGGCGGGCCAGAACACGGCGTGGAAGCGAATGATATCCTTGCCAACGATATGCGCCGAGGCGGGCCAGTATTTCATGCGTTCTGCATCGAAATCCGGATAGCCAAGCGCGGAGAGGTAATTCGTCAGTGCGTCGAACCAGACATACATCACATGGTCCGGATCATTCGGGACCGGGATGCCCCATTTGAAGCTCGTGCGGCTGATCGAGAGGTCTTTGAGGCCCTGACGGACAAAGCTCACGATCTCATTGCGCCGACCCATTGGGCCGAGAAATTCCGGGTGCTGCTCATACAGGGCGAGCAGTCTGTCCTCGAACGCCGAGAGACGGAAGAAATAGGAGGGCTCGCGCACCCACTCGACCGGCGCACCGGTGGAAGCCGTCTTGCGGCCATCCGCATGGGTTGTCAGCTCATCCTCGGAATAGAAGCACTCATCCCGCAGGGCGTACCAGCCCTCATAGGCGTCGAGATAGATATGGCCATTTGCGGCGACCTTTTCCCAGAGCGCCTGAGCCGCCTGTTTGTGACGCGGCTCCGTCGTGCGTATGAAATCGTCATAGGAAATACCCATGGCGTCGGCCATGCTTCGAAAATCGCCCGCGATGCCATCCGTAAAGCTCTGGGTGTCGATCCCAGCGGTCTGGGCTGCCTGCTCGACCTTCTGTCCGTGTTCATCCGTCCCGGTGAGGAAGAATACGTCCTTGCCGTCCAGACGGTTGAAGCGCGCCAGAACATCGGCCGCTATGGAGGTATAGGCATGACCGATATGCGGAGCGCCATTCACGTAGTAGATGGGGGTGGTGACATAGTAGCGTGACGTCATGGGGCACTCGCAATGGCGGCTGCCTGTCTGACAGCCTGATTCTTGTCCAGGTTGAACCGCTCTGTCTCGCGCTGCAGCGCTTGAAGGGACGCGAAAGCCTCCGCGGCCTTGCTGGCTTCGGTCAGCTTCCCCTGCCCGGCCAGTTGTCTGGCCCGGTTCGCTAGCCCCTCTCCTAGCAAAGAACAGAGCACGGCAAAACCATCATCATGGCGCAGTAATCCGGCCAGTGTTTCCGGATCGATTGCCATGCGCCCCTCCATCAATGCCTGGGCCAGCTGGCGTGCGGCGTCGTCCGTGCTCTGGTCACTGGCGAGCACCCGCCCTGGTGCGCCCTGAGCCTGGGCGACAAGCGCGGGAAGGCTGTCGGCAGCCCTGCCGTGACGGGTGAGGACCTGACGCGTCTCCTCATCGGAAAGAGGATCGAGGCCAAGAAGTCGGCATCGGCTGCGTATGGTTGGAAGCAGCGCTGACGGTGCGGGACAGGTCAGGAAAAACACTGTGTCGGTCGGGGGCTCTTCCAGCAGTTTCAGAAGGGCGTTGGCGGCATTGCGATTGAGCGCTTCCGCAGCATCCACGATGACGACACGCCATGCCCCGTCGGCAGCCGTATGATGCAGAAAATCCTGAACCGGTCGGACATCGTCGATGACGATCTCCTGACGCATGCGCTTTCGCTTCTCGTCCATACGTCGGGTGATGAGAAGCAGGTTGGGATGCGTGCCGGCCGTGATCTGGCGCCCTGCCCGGCTTTGCGGGTCTGTGCCGCCCAGAAGCAGGCGGGCGCAGGCAAAGGCAAAGCTCGTCTTGCCGATCCCCGGTTCGCCATGAATCATCCAGCCATGATGCAGCCGCCCTGACTCATGGGCGCGGCGAAACAACAAGAACGCCTCCGCATGGCCTGTCAGAGGTGAGGCGGCAAGAGAGTCCCGCTCGCTCATGCCGGCAAAGAGGGGCTGACAATGGCGAGGATCGCTGCGGCCACATCTTCGGGGCTCTGTGTCGCGTCAACGGGGCGAATGCGCGCCGGGGCAGTTCGCGCCAGATCGGCAAAGCCCTGCGCGATACGGTGATGAAACTCGGCTTTTTCCGCTTCGTAACGATCGGGTTTCCCACCACGGGCGGCAATGCGCGCCGCGCCGATCTCGGGCGGCACAGTCAAGAGAAGCGTGAGATCGGGCTCGCAGTCGATCAGACCACGCAGGGCATTGATGAAGCCGAGAGTCACCACATCGCCCCGCGCCAGCCCGTAACCCTGATAGACGAACGTCGAGTCATGGAAACGGTCGCAAAGCACGATTTCATCCCGCGCCAGAGCAGGGAGGATGACGTGATCCAGATGATCGGCGCGGGCGGCCATATGGGCGAGGGCCTGCGCTCTGAGCGAAAGTGGTGCCTCGCTGAACAGGATCAGCTCGCGTAGGGCTTCCGCCCCCGCTGAACCGCCTGGTTCGCGGGTCAGGACGACCTTGCGGCCCTGAGCCGTGAGGGTCTGATGCAGCAGGCGGATCTGGGTTGATTTTCCCGCCCCCTCTCCACCCTCGAAGGTGATGAAAAGTCCTGCCACGCCTTAGCTATGCGGCAAGGGCTTCGGGCCATGACCCAGACGGGCGAGCGCGCGTCCCACCAGGCCCAGGCGCGGCACGGGATTGGCCGCGACAAGATCGAGGCGGATATCGGGCATGCCCTGATTCTGCAGCACGAGCGCGCCCAGTGTCTGACCCGCCATCACCGGAGCAATGGCTGGAGACGGATATTCCACACTGATCTTGCTGCGCTGCTGCCAGCCATGCGGCAGTGTCAGGACGATATCGCGCGTGCCGACCAGCGCGACCTCGGCGGCTTCACCCATATAGACCGGCATGTGATCGACCACCTGACCGTGGTGGAACAGGGTGACGTTCTCGAAATTGGCGAAGGCCCATCCGAGAAGGCGTTCGCCCTCATGGGCGCGCTCATTCATGGACGAGGTGCCGTTGATCGTCATGATGACACGACGACCATCACGCTTCGAACTCGCGCAGAGTCCGAAGCCACCGGCATCGGTGTGGCCTGTCTTCAGACCGTCTGCCAGGCCCTTATCGACCAGAACGTTGCGATTGCCCTGCTTGATATTATTGTAGGTGAACTCCGTGGCAGAAAAGAGGTGATAATACTCGGGATAGTCACGGATCAGATGCATCGCCACGCGGCAGACATCACGTGCGCTCATATATTGCGATTCATCCGGCAGGCCGGTGCAGTTCATGAAATGGGTGTTGTTCATGCCCAGCTTGGCCGCTGTCTGGTTCATCAGATTGACGAACTGCTCTTCGGACCCGGCAATGCCCTCCGCCAGAACGATGCAGGCGTCATTGCCCGACTGGATGACCATACCTTCGATCAGGTCGGACACGGTGACGCTCTGCCCCAGAGGCACGAACATCTTGGAGCCCTGGGTACGCCATGCCTTCTCGCTGACTGGGAGGGATTGGGTCAACGTAAGATGTCCGGCGCGCAGCATGCCGAAGGTGATGTAGGCGGTCATCATCTTGGTCAATGACGAGGGCGGCATGTGCTCGTCGGCTGCCTTTTCCAGCAGGGTCGCACCCGTATCGAAATCGATGACACAAGCCCAGCGCGCTACCGTATCGAGGGGGCCAATAGGTGTTGTGGCCGGTGACGCGCCGCCAGGCGCAGGAGCGCCGGCGGGCGTTGACGGGGCGGCGGCGCTCGCTGCTGCTTTGCCTCGTCGCGGACGCGCGAAGGCAAACTGAGTTGAAGCGGCTAGTCCAGCCGCACCCGAGAGCAGAAAACGTCTTGTCCGCACGTCAACACCTTATTTGGCCACGATATGCGCGCCGGTGCCACCGCATTGGCGCGCTTGTGCTAATGCCCTATCCGCCTCGGGCACGGTTGTGAAGGGGCCGAGTGAAACCAGCCATGGGAGTCCGTTGCTGACTCCAGCTTGGGCCACGATATCCGCCCCGCACTGTGCTGCCACGCGCGACGCAGCGGCATGACCCGAAAAACTGCCAAGGACGACATGATAGGCCACGTAATCAGGCTGCCCCTGCATTACCGTCTGCGGCATGTCTGGCACGTAGAGCGCATTGGTCCCGGTCGATGCCTCGGTCGGTTTCAGGCCGAGCGTTTTCGTGCTGCCGTCATCGAGCGATTGCGCCACGATAGCCTCTCTTGGGGCGGCTGCGATCTCGAGCTTCGGGGCATTCGGGTTGGACTCGGCAATCTGTCGGCTCAACGCTTCGTCCTGCACGATCTCCACCGGTGTAGGAGCGGACCCCATGCCGAGCAGAGTCGCCACTCGGGGTGTTACAGCCAGCATACGCCCTGAGTTGGAGGGGCCGCGGTCATTGAGCCTGATGCGGACGATCCGCCCGTTGGTGAGGTTGCGAACGCTCACGACGGCGGGCAATTGCAGCGTCTGATGCGCGCCGGTCATGGACTGTGCCGACCAGACCTCCCCGTCAGCCGTCAGCCCGCCCCTGGGCTGCGCCTGAATGACAGCGAGGCCGGTTTCGGACAAATCGAAGTGCTCGGACGGGTAGAACCACGTCTCCGTACCCTGCCATGCCGTACCGATCACATAATGGGGAGCTGATTTCTGGGCCGGGGCGTCGTGATGACAGCCCGCCAAGGTAAGCCCTGTCCCACCCAGGATCGCGAATGCGAGCGCCTTAAGCGACTGCATAGCCAAGCAATCCAACACCAAGAGCATAGAAATCCGAGGGGTTATAGCGTCTGATCACGTCGAAGTTTTTGTAAACCATGAACGCTTCGGTGCCGGGGCCATCCGGGCGGATCACCGCCCCCGAAACGTCTTCACGTGAGAAGGCTGAGCCGTCCTCACGGCGCACTCCGAGAGCCATCCAGGCTGAAAGGCTCTGCTTGTTCCCACGACCAAGCTGCGTTTGCGCGATCTCGCGCGTCAGTTTCACGGGCTGGCCCCAGGGCGCGTCTGCCTGCCAACCGCAGCTATGGAGGTAGTTGCCTACAGAAGCGAAAACATCAGGTTCGCTGGTCCATATATTGCGCTTGCCGTCGTGATCGGCATCCACGGCGTAATGCAGATAGGCGCTGGGCATGAATTGCGGCTGCCCCATCGCTCCCGCGTAGGAACCGAGCATGGTTTCCGGCTGGATATCGCCATGGTCGAGAATCTGTAGTGCCTTGAACAATTCACCGCGGAAGAAGCTTGCCCGCCTGCCGTCATAAGCCAGGGTAGCGAGGGCATCGACGACAGAGAACGTGCCGATCTTGCGACCGAACCCTGATTCGAGGCCCCAGATACCCACGATCACGCGCGGATCCACCCCGTAGAGCGTGCCGGTGTTTTCCAGAAGCAGGCTGCGGCTCTGATAGGCAGCCTGACCCTGGCTGATGCGTGTGGCACTGATGACGCGTTCGCGATACTGCGCCCAGGTGAGTGTAAATTCGGGCTGATGACGGTCCAGCTTGATGACCCGCGCATTGGGTTCTTTGGTCACCGCCAAAGCGCGCGTGAGGGTGGCGGCGTTGATGCCCTTGCTCAGAGCCTCGTTTCGGACCGAGTCGAGAAAGGCAGCATAACTGCCGCCGGATGCCTGAGCGGCATTCTGCTTTGCCGCATGATGCTGAAGCGTTCGCGCCAGGCCGCTCCCGCTCAGGCAGGGGGCGGCCGTGACGGCGGCCAGTAACGAGCGTCTGTTCAGCACCTTGGTCTATCCTCGCCAGTTCGGTCCTTGCGGGATGCCGAAACTGTCGCTCAGCGACGGAGCGGACGGCCCTCGGCAGCACCATGCATGATGAAGTGCAGGAATGGATTGATCGTCAAGGGGATGTCAGGATTTGCCGCAATATACTCGCCCACCCTGAAATGCCCGTTGGGGTCGCGGCCTTCCAGATAGCCATGGGTCATGAAATGCTCGACCGGGTCCATGCCGCAAGCCCCGACATCGGGATAGGCGGCCAGATACCAGTTGGCGTCGAAATAGAGGGCCTCCACTGGGTAGCCATGGGTGCCCTGATCTGGCGTCGGCGCGGGAGCGGCTTCCACAGGAGAAGGAGCGGCGTCAACGGATACGGCGGCAGGCTCGGATTCCGCGCTTGCAGCGAGGTCAAGCTCCGCCGATGCGACCAGATCCGTCTCGGCCGGCAGGGTCGCCTGCGGCTCAGTGGTCATGGCCTTTTTCTTTGCTGTGGTCGTTCGGGACCGCGCTGTTTTTGCCAAGAGAAAATCCCCACATCAATAATGTTCGGTCGCGCGCCTTCTCAACGCGTCGATGCTGGCGGGTTTGCACTTGTCTCCCGCCAGTCTCTATTGTCGAAATCGACGCCGGACTGCCGAAATTTCATCTCACGATCAGCATGCCGACATCAGAAACACGTGCCCTATACCGGATATTCACATCTCGTTAGCGCCGAAACAGGGCGACGTGCAATGATCAATGCTCCTAGAGGACCAATCTCTTTGGGTCCAGTGACAAAAGATAAGTCTTTCAGTATATTTATAATGATAATCACTTTGTCATCTTCGGCGGAATTTTCGAGCGTTTCATTGCAGTCTATCGGTAAAACATCGGTATAGCGGCTGTCGGAGTGCCCTGATCTGGCGTGAGGCGATCCGGCGCGATATGGCGTGATGTGACGATTGTTTCCTCGTCGTCATCCGGCCGTTATTTACTGCATTTCCAGGAAAGCGATGACCAAGCCTGTCCGTCCCCCTGTCGTGAGCCTCCTCAATGTCGCGCAGGAGGCTGGTGTTTCCCGAGCCACGGCCTCTTTGGTCCTTCGGGAAAGCCCTCTCGTGGCAGAGGCCACGCGCGAGCGTGTGCGTGAGGCGATGCAACGGCTTGGGTATATCTACAACCGTGGTGCGGCGAATCTCAGGCAGAGCCGTACGGGAACCATCGGTCTCGTGCTCTCCAATATCGCCAATCCGTTTTTCAGCGCTCTGGCGGGGGGCGTGGACGAAGTCAATGATGAGGCGGATGTCGTCGGGTTCATCGCCGCCAGCAATGAGTCGGTCGATCGCCAGCTCCGTCAGATTCAGCGCCTGCGTGAACATAATGTGGACGGGGTCATTATTTGCCCTGCAATAGGCAGTGACGACCGCCTTCTCTCCGAACTGGAGCGTCTCGCCCTGCCCTTCGTGCAGGTATTGCGTGAGATCGAGGCAACGCGCGGGGATTATGTGGCGGCAGATTACGCGCTGGGCGTGCGGCTGGCGATCGCGCATCTGGTTTCCGAGGGACGGCGCCGTATCGTGTTTGTTGGGAACATGCCTGTACATTCCGCTGCGCTTGCACGCCTTCGTGGCTATGAGCAGGCGATAGGTGAATGCGGGCTGGAGGCGCAACCCGTGATCGCAGGCAGTCGTGACAACCGTTTCGACACGGAAGCGTTCGATGCGCTTCTCGCCTCCGCTACCCCCCCTGATGCGGCGATATGCTATAACGATATCATCGCTCTTGATCTCATGCATCACATCCAGAGCCGTAGCTTGACCGTCGGGCGGGATATTGCCGTGATCGGTATGGATGATCTGCCCCAGGCAGCGGCTTCTTATCCTGCGCTGACAACCGTTGCGACATCTCCCCGCCTCATCGGTCGCAAGGCCGCGTCCCTCCTGCAGAAAAGACTCGCGATGCCAGGGCGTGAGCGCCAGCGTGTCGTCATGGCGCCAGAGCTTGTCCTGCGCGCCAGTACAGGGCTCATGCCCCACGGCCCCTCCCCCTGATTTTCCGGGGTAGGCAACCACAAATCACACAACAGTGAAATTCGTGTCACATAAAGTCTGTGACTTTCGTGAGAAACTGGCGTTCTGTTGCATTACGATTTTGTTAGATCGTCTCTCTCCCTCCCACTGACCTGAATGGAATGACATCGGGGTGAGGTTGGAAGCGAGATTTAGATCGATCTAAATGGCAATGTTCAGACCGGGTGCGCAGGTGCCCAAGGCGGTATGTCATGACAACAAGCCTTTACGTATTCCACCCCCTCCTTGGAGATGAGTTGTCCCAGGCAGCGTCGACACCGATCACCACCGGGAGGGTGTGATGAGCACCATCGCCTTTGGTGCGCGCTCGAGCGATAAATCCCGCGGTCAGCCCCGCACCGAGGCGCTTGCGCCATCACGGACGGAGTTATCCGAGTCCGAACTGCGTCGCGCAGCCTGGACCTGCTCCATCGGCAGTGCGATGGAGTATTACGATTTCGCCCTTTACAGTCTGGCCTCGGCACTCATATTCGGCCCGCTGTTTTTTCCGAGCTCCATCCCCGGTCTCGGGCTGGTCGCGAGCTTTGCCACCTATTTCATCGGCTTTGCGGTTCGCCCTATTGGTGGCCTCTTTTTCGGCCGCCTTGGTGACAGGCACGGACGCAAGAGGGTCCTGCTTCTTACGGTCACGCTTATGGGGCTGGCCAGCGCCATGATCGGGCTCATCCCGTCCTACGGGTCGATCGGATATGCGGCGCCCCTGCTTCTGGTGCTCCTACGCATGGCGCAAGGTTTTGGGGCCGGGGCAGAGCAGGCGGGGGCAGCCGTCATGATGACGGAGTCCGCGCCCCGGCAGCGACGCGGCTATTATGCGGCCCTCCCCTTTCTTGGCATTCAGCTCGGCACGGTTGCCGCAGGTCTGATCTACTACGCGATGCTGACCGGCGTACCCGATATTACCCAGACCATGCTTTGGCGCGTCCCCTTCGTGGGAAGCGCCGTTCTGTTGTTGATCGCGCTCTATATGCGGCTGCGCCTCAAGGAATCGCCTACCTTTGCCAAGTTGCAGGACGATGAGCTGCATGAGGAAGTCATGCCGATCCGTGAGACGCTCACAACGTCCTGGCGGCCAATTCTCGCGGGGTTGGGCCTGCGCATGGCGGAGAATGGCGGCTCATCCATCTATCAGGTGCTGGCCATCAGCTATCTGGTGCATACGGTGGGAATGAGCAGCCAGTGGGGTACGCTCGTCCTGATCGGTGCCGCGATTGTGGGCGGTGTGACCATTCCTGTTGCAGGTATGCTGAGCGACCGGTTTGGGCGAGTGCGTGTCTATCGTGGCTTCGCTCTGCTGCAGGCCGTAAGCGCGTTGCCGGTCTGGTATGTGTTCAGCCAGGGGAATCCGGTCGCGTCGGCCGTCGCCTTGTCCTTTGCACTCGGTGTGGCGACCTGGGGCATGTTCGGAACTCAGGGCGCCTTTTTGCCCGAGATGTTCGGCCTGCGTCATCGTTATACCGCCGTCTCCTTCACACGTGAGTTTTCCTCAGTGATCGCGGGCGGTGTCTCTCCCATGGTGGGCCAGTTCCTGATCGCGATGTTTGCCCGGTTCCATATCGGGGGTGTGAGCAGCGGCAAATATGCCTGGATCCCTCTCGCGACTTATGTGGTGTTTCTCGCCTGCCTGGCGGTTCTCGCCACATTCTACATTCCTGAAACGAAGGGCCGCGACCTGATGGCGGCAGAGGATGCGCTGTGAGCGTGCTTCAGGGTCTGTTTCGGCCCGGCTTTCTGCTTCCGTGGTCGCGCGTTTTTTGCGGGGGTGTCGGGGCCGGGACGATCCCTGATGGCGCATCCGTGTCGAATACGGCCCCAGACCCTTTGTTCCAGACTCGACCCCTTCCCCTACATGACCGAAAGCGCCTTGCCATGAGTAATGCAGATACGCTCTCTCCCTCACGTGAGGCGCTTCTGACGGACCGTCTGATGGCCGTGCGCGACGGGGCTCCTCCGCTGATCCATCTTGACCCGACGCTCATTCCCGAAACGGAGACCGAAGCCTACGGAATTCAGGATCACGTAGCTCGGGCGCTGCAAGCCCGGTACGGATCCGTGATCGGATGGAAAGTCGGCGCGGCGTCGAGTGAGGCTGTCCCGTTCGCAGCCCCGCTGCATGAAGCGACGCTCTTTCACGGCGATACCGCCCTTCCCCGCGGTCTCTGCCGCCATCGGGGCGTGGAGGCGGAAATTGTCTATCGTTTTGCCCGTGATCTCCCCGCCAGAGAGCGTCCCTGGACCCTCGAGGAAGTACTCGATGCCATAGGGTCGGTCCACACGGCCATCGAGATCATCGATACGCGTTTTGCGGAGCCGAATTCCCAGCCGAGACTGGCCCATCTCGCCGATCAGG
Organism: Asaia sp. VD9; assembly: GCF_037150015.1. Classification (NCBI taxonomy): domain Bacteria; kingdom Pseudomonadati; phylum Pseudomonadota; class Alphaproteobacteria; order Acetobacterales; family Acetobacteraceae; genus Asaia; species Asaia sp. VD9. Next base: position 201,345 of record NZ_JBBCQM010000005.1, read on the forward strand.
GGAGCCATGGAGCGTTGATCATCGGTCCGGGATCGGATCAGTGGCGCAGTCTGAGCCCCGTTAGTGAAACGGTGACACTTAATCTCGGCGATGGGCGTCGCATTACCCATATTGGGGGCAATTCCGCCGGTGATCCGCGACGATTGCTGGTCTGGCTTGCCAATCACGCCGCCGCTCGCGGCATGCCTCTTCTCAAAGGCTGTGTCGTGACGACCGGCTCCATGACGGATACGGTTTTTCTGCCTCCCGGATTGACCGTTACGGCGCAGATTGCGTCGCTCGCCCCTGTGAGCGTCACCCTCACACGCTGAGTCATCCGTCGAAACTCCGCCAGCATCCCAAGGCGCCCGGACACGCGGGCGCCGCCCACCCGTTTTTCCATGAGGCGCTATGATGAAACCCGATATTCTTCTTCTCGAGCCGATGATGCCCGCCATCGAGGCGGCGCTCGATAGCGCCTATAGGGTGCATCGCTGGACCGGCGGTACACCATCGGAAGGGGGGGCAATACGGGGTATCGTGACCGGCGGTGGCACGGGCGTGCCGCGCACTCTCATGGATGCACTGCCCTCCCTCGAAATGATCGCGATCAACGGGATCGGGACCGATGCGGTCGATCTCGTTGAGGCGCAGCGCAGGCACATTGCCGTCACCGTCACGCGCGACGTGCTGACCGATGATGTGGCCGACCTCGCCATGGCGCTCATCCTGGCCTCCATGCGTGATCTTCTTCCGGGTGACCGGCTTGTACGGGACGGACTATGGGGGAAGCAGGCATTGCCTCTCGCGCGCAAGGTCAGCGGCGCCCGGCTCGGCATTGTGGGCATGGGACAGGTTGGGCAGGCGATCGGGCGCAGGGCGCAGGCCTTTGCCATGCCGGTGTCCTACTACAGCCGGCGTGATCTCGATCTTCCGTTCACGCCTTTCGTTTCGGACCTCGTGAGGCTTGCCGAGCAGAGCGATGTCCTGGTTGTGGCGGCCTCGGGCGGTGCGCAGTCCCGACATCTCGTCAGCCGTGAGGTCATCGATGCGGTTGGCCCCGAGGGGCTCCTTGTCAATGTCGCGCGTGGCAGTGTGGTCGATGAGGCCGCTCTGGTGCAGGCCTTGCAGGAAGGGCGTCTGGGCCGCGCTGCCCTAGATGTCTTCACCGACGAACCCCATGTGCCCGAAGCTCTCTGGTCCATGCCCAATGTCGTGCTTCAGCCTCACCGCGCTTCGGCGACCATCGAGACGCGTCAGGCCATGGGGCAACTCGTGCTCGATAACGTGGCAGCACATTTTGCGGGCAAGCCCCTGCTGACGCCCGTCATTCTCTAACACTCCCCTCAGGTTCAACGCCCCGCGAGGGGTTTCCCGGATTCTGGATCATGAGACCACGGTTCTCACACAAGGCCCCGCCTGTCGCGGGGTCAATTCTGGCGCTCGCGCTCATTTCCGGCGCGACGCTGACCATTATGGCGCCAGATGCGCTTGCGCAGTATCGCGGGCCGATCTCTGAAACGGCCCCCCTCTTTGCCCTCGATACGCCGACCTCTTATGCGAATACGCCTTTCACGCCGCCGGTTGAAAGTATGGTTCTCCCTTGGGAGCGCCTGATCAAGCGGCTGAACAAGCGCGGGATCGGTATCGTGGTCGACTACACGAGCGAGAGCGCGCTGGTGCTCAATGCGGGGCATGCTGGGGATGCCGGGTACGCGCATCAGATTGGTGTCGAACTCGATCTCGACTGGGAGAAGCTGGCAGGATGGAAGGGGTTCGTTACTCACGCGGTGATCGTCAATCGCGCGGGGCATAATCTGGCCGCCGATCTGGGGGAGCGCTCCCTGAATGGTTTCCAGGAGATCTATGGCGGCGGCGGCAATGTGGGCGTGCATCTTGTCTATATGTACGGTACGCAGAACCTGCTTAAAGACCGTATGCAGATCGCTCTGGGCAAGATGCCGGTGAATATCGACTTCGCCAACTCCCCCCTGTTCTGCACATTCATGAACAAGTCCAATTGTGGCATCCCTAAATCTCTGACCCGTACGGCTGCGGGATACGGGACTTATCCAGGCTCTACCTGGGGCGCGAGGCTGCGTTACTGGCCGCTCCATGGCGTCTACGCCCAGACCGGTCTTTACGGCGTGAACCCCTACCTCAACAGCAATCAATATGATCGCACCGGGTTCAGAATGGGTACGGAACTCTACACAGGCGTCTATATTCCAACCGAGATCGGGCTCATCCCATCCTTCGGCGAAAACCAGCTCGTCGGGCATTATAAATTCGGTGTCGCCTATGATTCGTCCAACTACCGAGATCTCTATTACGATGCCGCCATGAACCCCGCTGCCGCAACGGGCCTCCCCTATCGCTGGACAAACGGCAAGACACAGCTCTGGCTCCAGGGGGATCAGATGGTCGTGCGTAACGGTCATGGGCCGTTGCAAGGCATGTATGTTCTCGCCGGTGCAACCAAGAGCCAGGGTGAGAACAGCCCCTATGACTGGCAGGTCTATGCGGGACTGGTTGATAGGGGGTTCTTCAAGTCGCGACCCAAGGATACATTCGGGGTGGAATGGTCTGAGACCTTCGCCAGTCACCAACTCGTCGCTTCGCAATGGATACGTTACCGTCAGGGGCGCTCACTGCCGGGAAATGCCACTTATCCGCAGAGCCACATCATGACCTTCGAGGCAACCTACAACATCCACGTCTTTCGCGGCCTGTCGATCCAGCCTGACTACCAACATATCTGGCGCACCAATCTCCAGGCCGACAAGCCTCAGGTCGATGCTGTTGGGCTCAAGATCCATGCCGTGCTCTGAATGTCCGTTGGGGAGGGATTGCAGATGAAACGCACGCTTTGTAAGAGATCCGCATAGACGTGATGTGACACGAGCTTCCGCTCCCTGCACCATTTCCGGCATGATCGACACCCTCGTATTTCGGCTCAAGTTCAGGCAGTTGCTGCTTCTGCGGCAGATCAGTCGCGAGCCTGCGCTCAATCGCGCTGCGCGCTCGTTGAATCTCTCCCAGCCGACCGCCTCGAAGCTACTGCAGGACATGGAAACCGATCTCGAAGCCCAGCTTTTCGAGCGTCATGCTCATGGGCTGACCCCGACGCGATCAGGGTTGGTGGCAATACGCCATGCCGAGCAGATCTTGGCCGATCTTGGGCGTCTGCGCCATGATCTGCAGGCGGTCGGACGTGGGCTTTCCGGGACGGTGACGATCGGTACGATCGGCGCGCCGCTCCATGAGATCATCACGCCTGTTCTGGTGTCGCTTGCAGAGACGGAGCCCGAGTTATGCGTCACTCTGCATGTCGGGACGAGCGACGATCTGATGAACATGCTCCATGCCGGGCGTATCGATCTCGCCATAGGGCGCGCGATCGAGGGTATCGGTTCCGACCTGCTGCTGGTTGAGGAACTGGCTTCGGAGCAACTGCTGATTGTTGCTGGCGCGCAGAATCCGATCAATGAGCGTATCCCCAAAACGCTACATGACCTGCGTGATGCGCGCTGGATCATTCATACGCGTCCCAGCCCCATGCGTCAGGCCATCGAGACAGCTTTCACGTTGGCGCGATTGCCCCTCCCTTCCTTTCCAATCGAGCTCTCCTCGGTAACCGCAACGATCGATCTTCTCTCCCAGTCGGACATGCTGGCAGTGGTACCGCGTTCGATCTACAAACTCTTCGCAAGGTCAGGAATTCTGCGGGAACTGCCGGTCTCGCTCCCCGACATCATGGGGTCCTATTCGCTCATAAGATTGCGCAACCGGACAGTGACGCCTGAAATGGATTATCTTGCCGGTGAAATAAGGGGGCGGGCTATCGGATTATCTGATAACGCCATCAAATAAGTCTTATCGACTTTGTAATGTCGCTCGTTTCTTCTGCCCGGGTTGATTGTGTAATCATACGGGTAGCCTGAAATCATGCATGTTCTAATCCTCGGTGCGGCTGGAATGCTGGGGCGAAAGCTGACCGAGAGTTTCATCGGCAGGCCCGATGGTTTATTTCCCGGGCCCTCAATCCTGACCCTCGCCGATGTCACGGCGCCGGAGGTGCCGCTGGGCTTTGCCGGTACGGTCAGCTGCGTTGCGGCAGATCTCGCTGCGCCTGATGCGGCGGCACAGCTCCTCGCCCAAAGGCCTGATATCATCTTCCATCTGGCCGCTGTCGTATCCGGCGCTGCCGAGACGGATATGGCGCTCGGTTACCGGGTCAATCTCGACGCCTCACGCGCCCTGTTTGAAGCGATCAGGGAGCTTCACGAGCAGGAAGGCTACAAGCCGCGCCTCGTCTTTGCCTCCTCCATCGGCGTGTTCGGTCGGCCTCTGCCCGATGTCATACCCGACAGCCAGATCCCGACCCCTGAGAGCAGCTATGGCGTACAGAAGGCCATGGTCGAATTGCTTCTCACAGACTATTCGCGTCGTGGTATTTTCGATGGCGTTGCGCCGCGTATCCCGACCATTTGCGTGCGCCCGGGCGCGCCGAACGCCGCGGCGTCGGGATTTTTCTCAACGATCATTCGCGAGCCGCTGATCGGGCGCGAGGCCATTCTTCCGGTGCCACGCGACACGCGCCACTGGCTCGCCAGCCCGCGCGCCGCTGTCAAGGCACTCCGTCACGCGGCGGAGCTCGACTACGCCTTGATCAGTCCTCGGCCAGTCTTCACACTTCCTGCCCTGAGCGTCACCGTAGAGGAGCAGATCGAGGCGTTGCGACGCGTCGCTGGCAACAGGGCCGTGTCGCTTATCCGTGAGGTACCGGACGCGTTCGTTCAGCATTTCGTCTCGTCATGGCCCAAGGCGTTCGACACGCATCGGGCGCTGAGTCTCGGTTTCGAGCCCGATGCGTCGTTCGAGGCGATCATCCGTGCGCACATCGAAGACGAGTTCGATGGCTGTGTTGACGGGGCGCCTCTTTCCTCGGCCAGCACGCCTGGCTCTGCCAGCATGAGCAGGGTCTGGGCATCGGCCCACGACAACGCGCCGCTCGCGCGGCATATCGATAAAAGGTCGAATGCCATGCCCTGGACTGCGAAGACCTGGCCGATTGCGGCCGCGATGATCCAGTATCCCCCTCTGCTTCCCGATGGGACTTCCGTGCAGGACCAGAGCGCAGAAGGCTGGGCCAGGACGCTCCTGGATGTAAGCCGTGCGGGGTTCACCGAGCTGGATCCGACTGATTGCTGGTTGCGCCTGGCGGATCTCTCAAAGCCCAGACAGCGCGAATTTCTGTCGGTCTGCGGCGATCTCGGGCTGTCCATCCCGGCCATCTCCACCTCGCGTCGCTCGGTGATCGATCCGGATCCCGACAAGGCCGATGCCGCGTTGTCCTATATCCATAGGGTGATCGATACGGCCGCAGAGATTGGTGCGCGCGAAATCGCAGTCGGTTTTGCGACGGCGCTGACCGAGCCTCAGCGCAAGGCGCTCTGGTTCTGGACCGCGCAGGGCCATCAGGACCCCGATGATCCGGCGGTCTGGAAAAAGGCCGTTACGCGCATTCGTGAGCTCGCGGATCATGCCCAGAGCGTTGGGGTCACCCTGTCGCTCGAGATGTACGAGGACACCTATCTGGGTTCGGCGGATTCCAGCGTGAAGTTCGTGCGCGACGTCGATCATCCCGCCTGCGGTATCAATGCCGATATCGGCAATCTTGTCCGGTTGCACCGCCCCATGGAGCGCTGGCAGGACATGATGAAGAAGCTCGCTCCCTATCTTCGATATTGGCACGTCAAAAATTATCTGCGCACGGAGGACGAGACGACAGGCATGATCGTCACGGCGCCTGCCCCCATGGAGCAGGGCGTTATCAGCTATCGCGCCGCGATCAACATGGCGCTCGAGCACGGCTATGCCAGCCCCTTCCTGGTCGAGCATTATGGTGGTGACGGGCTTAGTGTTGCCGCGCAGAACCGGGATTATATCCGGAGGATCCTGCCGCAATGACCCTTACGCGTTATACGAATACACGGGTCGGTTCCCGCTTCGATGAGAAGATCGCCCGAATGCGTGCCGGATCGGATACGACGAGCGACTTCATCCTGGCCGATGCCAAGGATGCCGATATGGCGGGTGGTCTCTCGGCGCTGGGCACGAACAGGGCCACCGGATTACCCTGCACCCTGTCGGAATTCGACGCTGCCATCACCGAGATCGTGAAGCAGGACGTCGTCGACATTCTGCTGGCATCCGTCTCGACCTTGGGGCGCCTCGACAAGACAGGTATTTTCGCGAACAGCCCGATCCGTCGCGCCGTTCGCCTCAATGATACCTCCGATCTATGGCGCATTCGGGGCGCGGATTACGGGCGTCAGCCATCCATTCCCTTCCGCACGGCCCGGCTCGATCTTCTGCCGGAGCCGTTTGGTCTTTATTCCATGACCTTCAGCGGTGATGCGCGAGAAGATGCGGAGAGCCTGTCGCGCTATCGCGACTTCAGGGCCGAGGCGCAGGCTGCAGGCGTTGCCCATTTTCTAGAGGTCTTCAACCCCGTTCATCCCCTGCTCGACCAAGACGATCACGGCGCGTTTCTCAATGATATGGTGAGCCGCACCCTTGCCGGAATGCATGAGAGCGAGCGCCCTGTCTTCCTCAAGCTGGCGTTTAACGGGGCAAAGGTGCTCGAGGCTTTTTGCCGCTACGACCCGACCCTGATCGTCGGAATCATGGGCGGTGGCAGCGGCACAACGCGAGATTGCCTCGAACTGCTTCATCAGGCGCAACAGAGCGGGGCACGCGCCGCGCTTTTCGGGCGCAAGATCCTGGATGCGGAGCATCCGCCCTCCATGGTGGCCATGATGCGTGCCGTGGTTGAGCGACGCCTGACCCCTGTCGAGGGGGTCAAGATCTATCACGAGGAGATCCTGGCGCGTGGTCTGTCTCCCTTGAGACCCATCGAGGCCGATCTGCAGGTCACCGAGCCCACTCTTCAACTGGCCTGAGCGGCCCCACAAGGCGGATTACGATAATATGGTCCATATCTGCGGCGACGAAGACGATTTTGCGACCCACGGTCTGCGCGCCTTCAACCACATCTTTCAGGATATCGTCCGCCCCGTTCGCAGCGGTGCGCTGCGTGCCCAGCCCGGACCCCAGGGCAAGGTGACCGTTCTCGTCGGAGGGGGCTCCGGACATTACCCGACCTTCTGCGGGTTTGTTGGACCGGGCTTCGCCGACGCCGTGGTGATGGGGGGCATCTTTGCCTCCCCCTCCATTCAGGCTGTCGCTACGATTGGACGTCTCGCGCATCGTGGCGGCGGGATCGTGATGGGGTTCGGCAATTACGCTGGCGATAACCTCAATTTCGGGATCGCTGCCGAGCGTCTGCGCGCCGAGGGGATCGATACGCGCATCGTGGTGACAACCGACGATGTTGCCAGCGCACCACCTGAAACACCCGAGAGACGGCGCGGCGTCGCGGGTGATATCATCGTCTTCAAGATCATGGGCGCCTCGGCGGATGCAGGCTACGACATCGACGCTGTCGAAGCCGTTTCGCGCAAGGCCAATGACCGAACGCGCTCCTTCGGCATTGCGTTCGATGGCTGCGCGCTTCCCGGAAGCCCGGAAAAGATCTTCACCGTCCCTGAAGGACGTATGGCGCTGGGGCTCGGTATTCACGGTGAGCCCGGAATTGATGAACATGATCTGGCGACGCCGGAGGTCATCGCCGAAGCGCTGTACTCTCGCGTCATGGCGGAGCGGCCGCCCGAGGCTCGTCGCCTCGCGGTATTGCTCAACGGCGCAGGCGCGACCACGACGGAGGAGCTCTTCGTTCTCTGGAACGCGCTCGAAGCATTATTCGAGCGCGATGGGCTCACTCTCATCGCCCCGCTTGTCGGCTCCTACGCCACCAGCCTTGATATGTATGGCTGCTCCCTCACCATCACCTGGCTGGATGAGGAGCTGGAGGGGTTCTGGCGTGCGCCCGTAAATGCTCCTGTTCTTTGCCGCCACAAGGTCGAGGGGGACTGGGTTCCGGCCTCGCGTCAGGCCATAGCCGAACTGCCCGTTCATTATGAGAGGGCAGAAACCGAGGCCGGCAGCCAGGCCGGGCGCTGCGTGGCGCGCGCCATTGCACGCCTTGCGCAGACCCTGCATGAGGAAGAGGCGATGCTGGGGCGCATCGACGCTATTGCGGGTGATGGCGATCATGGTCAGGGCATGGCGCGCGGCTCGCGCGCGGCTGCCAGAGCAGCCGAGGCCGCATCTTCCGCCGGCGCGGGTGCACGCCGTGTCCTCGAGGCCGCCGCTGATGCCTGGGGCGATCGCGCAGGCGGAACCTCCGGCGCGCTATGGGGTGAAGCGCTTTTTGCCTTCTCGACGGTTCTCGATGACCGGAGCGCCCTCGATGCGCGCGGTGTTCGTATGGGAGTGCTCAAGGCAGCGCGGCGCGTGAGGGAGATCGGCAAGGCCGAACCTGGCGACAAGACGATGGTCGATGCGCTCGCGCCTTTCGTTGCCACTTTGGAACGTCATCACGAACAGCCCGGTCCCATGGCCGAAATCTGGGCCGAGGCAGTGCAGGAGGCGCTTGCTGGGGCGGAGGCGACGAAGGCCTTTGCCGCGCGGAAGGGCCGCGCCAAGACGCATGGCGATCACAGCAAGGGCCATCCCGATCCTGGAGCCTTGTCCTTTGCCCTTGCCATGCAGGCACTCTCGCCTCTCGTTGCTGATTTGATCTGAGGGATCTCAGGCTGAGAGGCTGATGAAGAGCTGATGGATGTCAGGGCCAATAGCGGGGCTTGTACGCGCGATAGGGCCCGGTGTGTTCCCCGGCAGAAAGGGAGATCGTCATGGAACGACCGGGATTTATCGATCCCCATGTGCATCTGATCGATTTCGAGCAGATGCATTATCCCTGGCTGTCTCCGCCTTACAGCGCTGACGCGCCGACGGGTGAAACGCGCGCGATCGCGCGCTCCTATGGCCTCGGCAGCTATCTCGCTGACCTCGAGGGCTGGAATGTGCGTGGTCTGGTGCACGTTGACTCCGGCGTTCACCCGGATGAGATCCTGCGCGAGGTGCACCATGTGCAGTTTGTTCTGGACGCTGCCATGGAGCCCCGTGAAGGCAAGCCCCCTATTTTGGGCGCAGCGGGCATTGTTGCCTGTGCGAGACTGGACACACCCGATTTGGGGCATATCCTAGCAGCCCATAAGGTGGCGCCGCTTCTGCGTGGAGTGCGTCATATCGTGAACGCCCATCCGGAGCGGAAGCTGGCCTATCCGGAGCCGGACAGGACCCGCGATGCCGCATGGCAGGACGGACTTGCGATCGTCGCGCGACACGGGCTGACATTTGATCTGCAGTGCTATCCCGAACAGATGATGACTTTGGCCCCCTTGTTGCGGCGCCATGAGACAATGCCGGTTGTGATCGATCACCTGGGCATGCCGCTCTTTCATCTGTCGGGCGGTCGTGAGGCATGGCAGAGGGGTATGCGCGCGCTCGCTGCCTGCCCCAATATTCACGTTAAACTCTCCGGCTTCGGATTTGTCCGGCCCGATTGGCGTGATCAGGATATTGCGCCCGTGCTGCGCGAGGTAGTCGATGTCTTCGGGGTGGAACGATGCATGATTGCAAGCGATTTTCCCACCGATTTGCTCTTTGCCCCGGCGCGTCAGACACTCGATACGATCCTGCATTTTGCAGAAGCGTTCAATCAAACCGAAAAACGCGCCATGTTCGGCGCGGTAGCGGCACGTTTTTATCGCCTCGACATCGCATTCTAGCGCCCCCCGTTTATGGGGCTGTCCGCGGCATAGGCAGCGCGTTCGACCAGCCTTCGCCTCAGGAAAGGAACGACCATGCTTCTCGAAAACAAGGTTTTCGCCATCACGGGCGGTGCCTCAGGCATCGGCCGCGCTGCGGCGCTCGATGCTGCACGGCAAGGGGCCGATATCGCCATTACCGACGTGATGGAAGAAAAGCACGTGGAGCCCCTGCTCCGGGCGATCGAGGCGCAAGGGCGGCGCGCACTCTATCTGCGTGGTGACGTGGCAGCCCCTGAAACCGCAAATCGCTTTATTGACTCCATCAGGGAAACCCTGGGCGGGCTCGATATTTTCGTAAGCAATGCCGGGATCTGTCCGTTCCACGCATTTCTCGATATGCCGCCTGCGACATTGGAGAAGACGGTCAGTGTCAATCTGCTCGGCGCCTATTTCATGGTGCAGGCAGCGGCGAAGCTGATGGTCGCGCAAGGCCGAGGCGGTGCCATTATCGCGGTTTCTTCCATCTCCGCGCTCGTTGGTGGCGAGTTTCAGACACATTATACCCCAACCAAGGCCGGGGTGCTGTCTCTGATGCAGTCCACAGCGATCGCTCTGGGCCGGCATGGTATCCGGTGCAATGCCGTCCTTCCCGGCACCATCCGTACGGCCATCAACGAAAACGATCTCGCCGACGAGCGCAAGGCGCGCAAGTTGATCGAGCGCATTCCGCTCGGTCGCCTTGGAGAGCCGGAAGATCTTGCCGGCCCAATCGTCTTTCTCGCTTCCGATATGGCCCGCTATGTCACAGGGGCGTCCCTGCTCGTCGACGGGGGCTGTTTCGTCAATCTTCAGTAGGAACGCACCGTCCCGGCGCCCGGCGTTTCGACAGGCCTTCGGACCGCGCGGAATCGGTCCGGCCTGATTGGCGTTTTTCATCCGGCCATGGCACATGATGCGCCATGTCCAACGGTGCCCCCTTTCACGCCAGTTCTCTCTACCATCTCCTGTCTGTGGCTGGGGCTGCATGGTGGTCGAAAGGGCTCGCGGTAATCCTGGGGACATTCATCCTCGAAGACGCAACGACCATGATCGCTGCCATGTCTGTGGAGGATGGGCGTCTGAGCATCCCACTGGCACTGATCTCGCTCTATATTGGCGTGGCGGTTGGGGATCTGGGATTATACGGTCTGGGCGCCATCGGGGCCAAATGGCCACCGGCGCGACGCTGGCTGACTCTGCCCCGTCATGACAAGGGCCGGAACTGGTTTCACCGTAACGTGGTGCGGACTGTGGTAATCAGCCGGTTCATTCCCGGTGCTCGCTTGCCCCTTTATACGGCGTGCGGTTTTTTCCGCGCGCCTTTCGGCTCATTTGCCGCGAGCGCGGTTGTGGCTACACTGGTCTGGACCTCGCTCCTTTTCAGCGTATCGCTCCATGTGGGTGGATGGATGTCCGCGCATATGGCGAGCTGGCGCTGGTTCGGGATTGCGGGGTTCATCCTGACCATTCTCTTCGTCGGGCGGCTGATTGCCCGGTTCCAGACTTTCAGTGACTGATCGCCCAATGCTTCAGACCTTGCATGACACACTCGATACCGGCGCGACGTCCGAGACAGCGGAAAAGACGCCCCATCCTCTCTCGCTGTTCGAGTTCTGGCCGGGTTCGATCTTTTATACCCCGATCGTTCTTTACTGGATCGGCATGGGCTTGCGTTATGGTGATTTCAGCGTTCCCAGCGCCGCCAACCCGCTGATCGAGACGGGCGGGCTTTGTGGTGAAAGCAAGAGCGGCATTCTCGATCTGGCCGGACCAATCGCCCAGGACTGGATCGCCCCTTATGTCACGCAGATGCTGCGCAAGGGCAAGCGCGACCAGGACGCTGCGGTCCTGCTCGAGGCAATGGCCGCCCGGAATATCGGCTTTCCCGTAGTCATCAAGCCCGATATCGGCTGCAACGGGACGGGGGTGAAGCTCGTGCATGAACACAAGCAGCTCCTGCCCGTCCTGCGTGAATTCCCCTCGGGTGTGAGGATTCTGGCTCAGGCTCTGGCGACGGGACCGGTCGAGGCGGGCCTGTTCTACATACGCGAACCCGGGGCTGCTGGCGGGCGCATAACGTCCATCACCTATAAGGAGTCCCCCGTTCTAGAAGGGGATGGCGTTGCGACAATCCATGCGCTGATCGCGCGCGATGCCCGGACCAATCTGCTTCCTGACATCTATCTTCCCCGTCTCAAAGACCGGCTTGAAACCGTGCCCGCAGCGGGTGAACGGGTACAGCTCGTGTTCACGGGAAATCACTGCAAGGGGTCGATCTTCCGCGACGGGCGCAAGGATGCAACGGCCGCACTGACCGCGCGTCTCGACGCGATCATCGGAGACGTCAGGGAATTTCATTTCGGACGCATCGACGTCAAGGCGGCTTCAGTCGAAGCGTTGCGTCGCGGCGAGGATTTCGAGATCATCGAGTTGAATGGTGTCGGGTCTGAGGCGACGCATATCTGGGATTCCAGAACGACGCTGTGGGAGGCCTATCGTGCCCAGTTCTACCACTACCGTGCGGCCTTTCGCATCGGGGCGATGAACCGGGCACGGGGCTGGAAGACATGTGGCGCCTATACGATGCTGCGCTATTGGCGCAAGCAGCGCCGCCTGCTGGCCCTCTACCCGCTCAACGATTGAACGAGACAGGCCCTCCAGCAGGAGATTGGCCCTCTCGATGCACAACGGTCTATCGCTGTTTCCCACCCAAAGGGACGCGACTCACGCTCTTGGTCGCCCACTCCATCCGCTGAGCAGCCGCACCGATGGCTTGATGTTACTGGATGCCGGAGCCGAAAATGTAATTGCTGACCTGCTGTTCGAGCGAGGTCGGGGCCTGGGTATTTGTGATCATCCCATCAGAGGGAAGACGTGCCCGTGACTTCCCCGGTTCAATGGCGAGGGCGTTTTCAGACGTCATGGTGGGCGCGGCGATTGTCAGAATCGTGTCTGAAGGCAGGGAGAGATGACGATCGATCGAGAAATCAACCTGCGCCATCTGCGTCTGGGGATCGAGACTGATGCGCGATACCGTCCCGACGCGGACACCCGCCAGAACCACTGCAGCCCCCGCATTGAGCCCATTGGCCGAGACGAACCGGGCGTGAAGGCGCTGCGTATCGCCTGAGGGACCATGACGCTGGGCAACGGCATAGAGGGCGAAGCCCGATGCCAGCGCAAGCACCATCGCGCTCGCCAGAATCGCGCCTCCCCGGTTTTTTGCCGCCATTTTTGATTCATCCAGCTGTTATATGAGCGGAACTCTTCGCCCGAGACGGGCAGATGGTCAAGCGCGGGCTTGCGATCCTTGCCGGGGTGAGGCAGGAGAAAGAAACATTTATTTCATATTGAGCTGACATGACGCTGCTTCAAGCACTGGTTCTCGCTATCGTTCAGGGGCTGACTGAACTCTTTCCCGTAAGCAGTCTCGGCCATGCGGTATTGTTGCCCGCCTTGCTGCACTGGAATCTCGACGAACGCAGTGAGTTGTTCCTGCCGTTCCTGACCATGTTGCACTTTGGCACGCTTGTCGCTCTCTTTTGCTTCTTCTGGCGTGACTGGCTTGCGATTTTCAGCGGTGCCATCGGGCGTCATGGTCCGGCCATGCGAGAGCAGGCCATTCGTATTCTCGTCCTGCTCGTCGTCGCCACGATCCCGGTCGTCATCATCGGGGCTGCTTTCGAGCACAAGCTCAAGGTCATTTTCGGGACCCCTCTCGCAGTCGCTGTTTTCCTGTTTCTCAACGGGCTCATTCTGCTCGTGACCGAGTGGATGCGCTCCTATAAGGGGCGCAGGCCGCAACGAGCGATTGCCGATATGTCGGTCAAGGATGCGCTCGTCATCGGGTGCTGGCAGTGCCTCGCCCTGTTCCCGGGAATTTCGCGCTCGGGCTCGACGATCAATGCAGGGCTTGTGCGTGGCCTCGACCATGAGACTGCCGCCCGGTTTTCGTTGCTTATGGCCCAGCCCGCCGTTCTCGCCGCAACCGTCCACGAGGCCTGGAAGCTGCGCAGCATGACTGTCAGCTCCGAAATGATGCATATCTCGATCATGGCCGCTATAGCGGCCGGTGTTACCGCCCTGATCAGTACGGCGGTGCTGCTGAGATATTTCCGCAATCACGACCGCTGGGCGCTCTCGCCTTTCGCCTTCTACTGTATGGGGGCGGGCCTCGTTTCCATTCTCGCGATCGTTCTCTTCTGATAACGAAATCATTTCCACTTTGACGAGCGATCCGGCATGATCGGCTTTTCCAACTAGGGCGATTTTTACCATTCCTGACCTGGCCGCACCTTCCCCCTCCCCGTCGACGACCACGAACCGACGCAAGACGCTCGAGCAGGTCACGGCCGATTACGAAACGAATGGACTGAAACGCTCCCTTACAGCCACCCAGCTTGTGATGCTGGGGGTGGGATCGACCATCGGGGCCGGTATCTATGTCATGACCGGCACGGCGGCGGCCGAATATGCCGGACCGTCTATTCTCATCTCATTCGTCATCGCGGCGCTCGCCTGTCTTTTCACGGCCTTCAGTTACGGAGAGCTCTCATCGAGCCTGCCGGTTTCCGGCTCGGCCTATTCCTACGCCTATGTGTCGATGGGCGAGCGGGCAGCCTGGACAGTGGGCTGGTTGCTCCTGCTCGAATACGGGATTTCCTGCGCAGCAGTGGCTTCGGGTCTTTCGGGCTATGCCACAAGCCTGCTTTCAAGCTTCGGGTTCCACGTTCCTGCCGCGTTGAGCCAGGCAACCTTCCAGACGGTTCCCGGCAGCGGCGGCATGGCTATCACCTCCGGCTGGCGGTTCGACTTCGTGGCGACGCTTGCCATTGCGGTGGTTACGGCCTGTCTTGTGCGTGGGGTCCAGGAATCCGCGCGCGTGAACACGATCATCGTGTTCATCAAGGTCGGCGTGCTTTTTCTGTTCGTGGGCTGCGGGCTTTTCGCCCTGCATCCAGCCTATTGGCACCCTTTCATCCCGGAATATCGGGGCGGGTTCCAGTACGGCATACCAGGCATGTTTCGCGCTGCCTCTGTCATCTTCTTCGCCTATGTCGGGTTTGAGGCGGTTTCGACGGCTTCAGCCGAGGCCCGCAATCCCCGGCGCGACGTTCCGATCGGGATCATTGGCAGCCTGGTGATCTGCACGATCGTTTATGTGTGCGTGGCATCCATCCTGATCGGGATCGTGCCCTATCAGCAGCTCAATGTTGCCGATCCACTTTCGATTGCCGTGCGCGCCATGAAGCAGCCCTGGCTGGCTCTCTTCGTCAATATGGGTGCGACCATTGGCCTTTGCTCCGTTCTCATGGGACTTCTATATGGCCAGACGCGTATCTTCTTCGCCATGAGCCGCGATGGGCTTCTGCCGCCTGTCTTCTCATATGTGCACAAGCGCTTTCATACCCCCTGGACGGGAACGATCCTGCTCGGCGTGATCGTGGCGCTCGCCACGGCGACCCTGCCCATAGACGTGATCAGCGACCTCGTCAGTATCGGCACTGCTGCGGCATTCGGAATTGTCTGCTTTACGGTCATCTGGCAGCGCAACATGCATCCCGATATGCCCAGAAGTTTCAGCGTTCCTCTGGGCGGGTTTAGAATCAGGGGATGGTGGATCGGCATCACGCCCTTGCTCGGTATCCTCTTTTGCATCGTGATGATTGCGCCGCTCTTCGCCGACATGGCGCGCGCACTCATGCACGGTAATCCCGTGCCTGCTCTGCTGCTCATTGCCTATGCAGGGCTCGGCTTTGGGACTTACTGGTTCTACTCCCAGCATAATTCGAGCTTTGCCCATAAAGATTAGGCGTTCGGTCCCGCTCTGAAAACCATCACCTCCGGGGGCATGATTCCGGAAGGTCTAGGCCACACAAGGCGCCACCGATATGCCGGGGTCGTAAGAATTACCCACAGATTCCGTGGATGCGTTCGTGGGTAAGGGTGTGGATAACGGTCTGACAAGGTTTGGAATAAGGGGAGTACAGGCTCCCCTCTTCCCTGCGCTGCCTCTTTCCGGTGGCGCCTCCCCCTCTTTTAGAATGACCGGCCTTACTTGACGGCCATGGCGGCAAGCTCCTCGCCGATTACGCGGGCACTGAGCGCCATGGAGATGGCGCCGGCATCCGGATGACCCTTGCTTTTCTCGCCATGGGTACGTGCCCGCCCCAGACGGGGAAGCAGGTCCTTGGTCGCCTCCGCGGCTTCCGTGGAAGCCTGTGCCGCCTCAACCCAAGCCTTCGCGACAGTCAACCCTTGCCGTAATCCTGAATCGAATCCCTCAACGAGCGGCGCGAGCGCGTCCATCAACGTCTTGTCGCCCGGCTTTGCCTTGCCGAGCGCCGTGATCTTGTCCATCGCCCGTCTCAATCCGAGGGAAAGACCCTGCGCGTCCGGGACTGCGGAGTCATCGAAAGCCGTGCTGAAGGCAAAAAGTCCCGCCCCCCAGAGTGCTCCTGAGGTTCCCCCCGCCCGGTCGGCCCACGCATCGGCCGCCGCGGCGAGCACGGTAGCCGGGCCAGCGCCGGCCTCCACGGCAGCACGAGCGGCTCTGGCAGCCGCCGCCGCACCGCGTGCCATGCCCTGACCGTGATCCCCGTCACCAGCCTGGGCGTCGATATGGCCGAGTTCGGGTTCCGCTTTGGTCAGGGCCGCAGACAGTTTGATCATCATGCCTGCCACGCAGCGCCCACCCTGGCGACCGGCCTCCGTCAGGGATTTCATATAGGCGACGGGTGCTTCGGCGAGAATCGGCAGAGAGTTGCGATACGCCCCGCGCATCTCACCCCGACTGAGCGCCGCGCTCTCGACTGGCGCCCGCCAGAGGCGTTCAAGTTCGTCATCGAGCCAGGTCAGGGTAAGCGAGCAGCCCGCCATATCAAGGCTTGTGATATACTCACCGGCCAGGGGAGCGATGACTGTGTAGCCCGCATTTTCGAGCCTGGGGATGATTGCCTCCCATAGCACGAAAAGCTCCTCGTATTTCGTGCTGCCGAGGCCGTTGAGCAGGGCCGTTATGCGCGAACCGGCATTGGCCGGGGCTTCCTTGAGAAGGCGGTCGCAAAGAATGGCTGCCAGCTCATCCGGACGGAGCAGGTCGAGTTCGTCGATACCCTGCTCGCCATGGACGCCGAGGCCAAGAGCGAGCCTGCCCTGAGGAACATGAAAGAGCTTTTCCTTCTCACCCGGAAGCGTGCAGCCATCGAAGGCGACGCCGAAGGAACGCGTTTGGGCGTTGGCGCGCTTCCCGATGATTTCCACCTCATCGAGGCTCAGCCCGGCCTCAGCCGCAGCACCGATAATCTTGAAGACCGGGAGGTCCCCTGCAGTGCCGCGACGCCGGCTTTCCTCATGCGCGGGGGCGCTTGCGATATCGTCGGTCGTGGCGATCATGCGCGTATCGATGCCCTCGGCGCGCAGGCGCTCAGCGGCAATGCTGAAATTTAGTACGTCGCCCGCATAATTGCCGTAGCCGAGAATCACGCCGCCACCGAGATGAGCCTCTCGGGCGATACGCAGAATAGCCTGGGTGGAGGGCGAGGCGAACACATCCCCGGCCACTGCCGCATCGGCAAAGCCCGCGCCGACATACCCATTGAAAGCCGGGAAATGGCCCGATCCGCCACCCACCACCAGCGTCACCTTGCCCTGCTTGCCGGGAGTGGCGCGCAGGACGCCGCCGCGTACGGGCTGGACGATATCGCTATAGACACTTGCGAAGCCCCGCAGGGCGGAGGTCGCAAAATTCTCGGCGTCGCCACAGATCTTGGTCATGGGGTATCCTTGGTAAAGTCAGACGGTCCTGAGTGATTGGAGCGGGAAGCGCGTTCAGGCTTCCCGGTTGAAATAGCGTCGCGCAATGGCATCGAAGGAGATGGCGGCCACCACGATCCCGCCGCTGACGATCGACTGCCAGTAAGGCGAGATGCCGAAGAGCACGATCACGTTTTCGATGATCCCGATGATTACCGCGCCCAGTACCGCGCCGAACGGGCTGCCCAGCCCTCCGGTGGTGGCCACCCCGCCGATCACGGCGGCCGCGATAGGGGCCAGCACCCAGGTATCGCCGATGGAGGGCTGGGCTGTGCCAAGACGCGCGACCATAACGATACCGGCAAGAGCCGAAAGGAAGCCCGCCGTGGCAAAGGCGCAGACGCGGATGGCGTCCACCCTGATGCCCAGCATGCGCGCTGCGGCATTATTGCTGCCAATGGCGTAGACGTAGCGACCGAGCGGTGTGCGGATCATGACGAAGGACACGATGGCGAGGCAGACCAGCAGGATCAGGAAGGGCACCGGCAGGCCAGCCATCATGCCTCGGCCCAGGAAGCCGATATCGCTGGGGATGCCGGTAATGGCCACGCCCTTGGTGAGCACGAGATTGGCGCCCCCATAAACACCGGCCATGCCGATGGTGAGCACGAGCGAATGAAGGCGCAGACGTGTGATCAGCAGACCGTTGAGCAAGCCGCACCCTGTGCCCAACGCGAGGCAGAGCATGAGGGAGAGCCAGGGATTGAGCCCGGCCTGAACCATGAGGAGCCCGCCAGCCACGCCTGCCAGTCCGCCTATGGCACCGACCGAGAGGTCGAGTTCGCCAAGGATCATCAGAATGGCCTGACCGATGGTCACCAGCCCGACAAAGGCCAGGGAGCGTGCGATGATCTTCATGTTGAACGCGGTCAGGAAATTAGCCGAGAGCGCGCTGGACAGGACGAAGATGACCACGAGAGCGATCACGACACCGCAAAGCGGGTTGGCGGCCAGAGCCTTGAGCCTCTGGACCGGGTTCGGAGAGGAGGAAACGGAAGCGGCGTCGACAGAACGATCATGCGACATGTGTGGTCTCCGGAGAGCCGATAATGGAGGCGACCAGCGTACTGACATCTGTCTTGTCGTGGTCGAAGGAGCCGTTGATCCGGCCGGAATAGAGCGTGATGATTCGTGTCGCGCAGCGCTGAAGCTCGCTCATCTCGGACGATACGAGAATGATCCCCACCCCTTCCTCCGCCAGACGCTGCATGATGCGATAGATCTGGAACTTGGTACCGATATCGATCCCCTTGGTAGGTTCGTCGAAAATGAGCAGCCGGGGTTTGCGGGCCATGGCCCGTCCTATGATGGCCTTCTGCTGATTGCCACCGGAGAGGAACATGATCTTTTTCGATGGGGAGGACGTCCGCACATCGAATTGCCGTATGATCTCCGCAACGATCGATTTTTCGCGTGCGGGCGAGATCACACCGCCTTTGGCGATATCCCTCGTGACGGCAAGGGCAATGTTCTCGCGCACGCTCAGCATCGGAAAAATCCCGTGATGCTTGCGCTCTTCCGAGAGGTAGACCATGCCTGCCTGAACGGCCTTGTCAGGACGGTTGGGCGGGATGCGTTTACCATCCAGAGTGATGGTCCCGCCGCTGAACTTGCGGAAGCCGAACATGGCCTGCATGATTTCCGAACGCCCTGCCCCGACGAGCCCGGCAAAACCGAGGATTTCGCCGCGCCTGAGTGTGAAGGAGATATCTTCGAAACCGGGCCCTGAAAGATTCTCGACCTTCAATATCGTCTCGTCGCTGCGCGCCGAGGGGGATGACTGAAACTGCTCATCCAGCTTGACCGAGCTGCCTGACATCAGGCGTATCAGCTCGCTCTCGGTCATGCCCTCCATGGGAAAACTGCCGACGCTTCGGCCGTTGCGCAGGACTGTGACCGTGTCACCCAGCGCGAAGATCTCTTCCATCTTGTGAGAGACGAAGACGATGGCGATCCCCTTGGTACGCAGATCTTCGACGATGCGAAAAAGCCGCTCCGTTTCACGAGCGGTGAGAGACGAGGTCGGTTCGTCCAGGATCATGACCCTGAAATCTTCCTGTGTGGCGGCGCGGGCAATCTGCAGAAGCTGCTGATCGGGTACGCTAATTTCCGCCACTTTCTGATCGGGGCGCGCCTGAATGCCGAAACGGGCGATATAAGAAGCGGCCTCTTCCTTCATCGCCTTTTCAGAGACCGTGATTCTGCCGAAGCCCGAACGGCCGAACGGCATGAACATGTTCTCGGCGACCGTAAGATAAGGAAATAGGTTCAGTTCCTGCGGTACGTAGGCGACACGCCGGAACAGCCTGGGATCATGCAGCGCATCGGCATCGTCGATGACGAGCGCGCCCTCATCGGGGCGAACAAGGCCCGAGAGAGTCTTGATCAGGGTAGATTTTCCCGCCCCGTTTTCCCCGGCAAGGATATGGACCTTGCCGGGTTCGAGGGTCAGGTCGATGTGATCGAGGGCGACGACACCTGGATAGGCTTTTCGTATACCCGTCGCCTTGAGTAGGACCATGGCCCTGCCTCCCTCCTGAACGCGAAAGCGATTATTTGGAGAGCGATGCTTTGGTGATGATGTCGATACCCGTATCGATGTTCTTGGGTGTCTGCTGCCCCATGGCTTTCTGCCAGGCGGCGATCACGGCCCAGTATCCCTGCATTTCGGGACGGCTGGACGCCGAAGAATCAACTACACCATCCTTGATGAGCTGGAGCATATCGGTCAGGTTGTCGAGCCCGACCTCCTGGACCTTACCTACCTTCTCGCTCTCGCGAATGGCCTGGCCGATGCCTACCGGACCGGCAGCATCACAAGCAACCCAACCCGCAAGGTTGGGGTGGGCCTGCATGATCGCCGAGGCCTGCTTCTGGGCGGTTTCGATGCTGTCATTATCGATGCCGGTCGCCACCACCTTGATATCGGGATATTTGGTGAAGACCTTGAGCTCGCACCGGGCGCGCAAAGCATGATTGGGTGCTGTGGGCACGCCCATCATGATGGCGACCTCACCTTTGTGATTGATGAGTTTCGCCAGGCGCTCCGCTGCAAGGCTGCCCTGCTCGCAGAAATCGGCTCCGACTGCCGTGATGTCCATACCCTCAGGCGGGAGGGAGTCGAACACCGTCATCGGGATCTTCTCGTCGACCGCTTCCTGCATGATGGAGCGATTGCCCTTCTCGTCCAGAAGGTCGAGGATCAGGCCATCGGGATGTGTCGCGATGGCGCGCTCGATGATGTCGTTCTGGGTCGAGACATCGGCCGTTTGAGGGGCACGATATTCGACCGTGATGGTGCGACCTGTCGCCTTGCTGAGGAGCGCAGCGGCAGACTGGGCCCCGTTATTGGCCTTGTCGAACCAGGGATGAACGGCTTTCGGTATCATGACGAACCGCATAGGCGCGTTATCTGCCGCGTGGGCAGCAAGGGGCGCGAGGAGAAGAGCAGCGGTCGCGAGCAGAGCTTTTTTCATGAAATCAGACCTTTATGGTCGTGTTAATCCATTACTTGCAGGAATTCGGCGAGTATTTGCGGTCGAGAGCGTCGATACCATCAACGTTTTTCTTCGATGCGCTTGCCGGATCGAATTCCTTGGCAAGGAAGGAGTCCACGATGGTCTTGGCAAGCTCTGCCCCGACCACACGCGCGCCGAGTGTGATGATATGGGCATTGTTCGAGAGAGCAGCCCGTTCGGCCGAATAGGCATCATGGGCCTGCGCCGCACGAATGCCGGGGATCTTGTTGGCCGAGATCGCGACACCGATGCCCGTGCCGCAGCACAGGATACCGCGCTCGTATTCGCCTGAAAGAATGGCGTGACCCACGCGCTCGCTCAGTTCGGAATAAAGCTCGCTCTTGGCATCCACGGGGCGTGACAGATCAACCGCGTCTACCCCTTTCGACTTGAGATGTGCGACGATCTGCTGGGCCAGACCTTCACCGGCGCTATCGCCACCTACTGCAATTTTCATGGTCTTGTTCCTTTTGTGATGTGTTCAGGGGTGTCGGCATGCGCAGCGGTCAGCCCATCGTCCATCTGGGCGATATGCAGGTTGATGCCCGCGTCGAGCATGCGGTTCTTCTGACTGTCGGACACACCTGAATCGGTAATCACGACGTCAAAATCGGAAAGGCTCGCGAGACGGTTCAGCGCCGTCACATCGAATTTCTGGCTATCGATCATCAGGATACGACGGTCGACGATCTCCATCAGCGCCATCTTGCATTTGACGATTTCCTGCTCCTGATGGAACGCACCAAGGTCGCGCACGGCGGAAACCGACATGAACAGCGTATTCGCCCGAAGCGATTTGGTGCCCTGCTCGCACAGAATGCCAAGAAAGGCGTCAAAGCGCGGGTGGTATTTACCCCCCAGCGAAATGAGACTGATGTCGCGTGCGCCAGCGATCTGCGTGGCGATACCCATACTATTGGTCAGCACGGTGAGCGGCATGCCCGAGGGCAGGTTTTCCGAGAGCACACGCGAGGTCGTTGAATCATCGAGGGCAATGATATCGCCTGCCTTGATGAAGCTCGACGCAACACGGGCTATCGCCTGCTTCTCGCGTGAGGCACGTCGCATGCGATGGACGACGCTCGTTTCCATTACGCCGCTGGCGAGCATGGTCACGCCACCATGCACCTTGCGCACAAGTCCCTGTTCGGACAGGGCGTGAAGGTCGCGATGAATGGTCATGCGGCTCGTCGAGAACCGGTCGACGAGTTCCTCGATCTGGGCGCCCCCATTCTCGAGAACGTAGTCCAGGATCTCCCGACGACGCGCCGAGACGGCCTTGCTCTCGACGCCAGTCGCGCCGCTCATGACACCACCGACCGGATGATCGCTTCAAGGCCCGAAGGGTCCCAGGCCGAGCGCCCAATGAAGACGCCGTCCACATTATCAAGGGCCGTATAACGTGCGGCATTATCCAGCGACACGCTGCCGCCATAGAGCACGGGCACGCGCTTAGCCGCCTCGGCGCCAACCAGTTCTGCAAGGACGCTGCGCAGCCGGGTATGAGCCAGCGCCACGAAATCGGGTTCGGCTGCCCTCCCCTTTGCGCCTATCGCCCAGACCGGCTCGTAAGCCAGAAGGACCGTTCCAATCTCGTCCGCGCTCAGGCCATGGAGCGCCATCTTGGTCTGACGTGCGAGCGTCTCATGGGTGACGCCAAATTCGTATTCCTCAGCGCTGTCACCGATGCAGATCAGCGGGCGCAGCTTGTGGCGTATCGCGGAGCGCACTTTGAGATTGACCGTGATATCGGTTTCACCGAAATGTTCGCGCCGCTCGGAATGGCCCAGCTCGATCATGTCTGCGCCGCATTCGCGCACCATGTGCGGTGAGATCTCGCCAGTCCAGGCGCCGTCATCTTCCCAGTGCATGTTCTGCGCACCAACATGCCAACGCGTACCTGACAATGTGCCCGCAACTGCTTCGAGAGAGGTAAAGGGCGGGATCACGAACGGCGTGATTTCTTCGGGTACCGTCATGGAGGCGATTTGGCCGACCGCATCGCGCGCCGCAGCCGGACCCTTGTTCATCTTCCAGCTCGTTCCGATCCAGAGCGGTTTTCTGGGCATCCTGTTCTCTCTCCGTATCACAGCTGCGAACAATGTAACGTGCTGATGTTATGATATGGATCTTCCTAACATCGTAGAAGAGAAAATATCAGAATAACCGTTCACGTTGATATGATTGATAGCCCCGCGACGTCATGAAACGACATAAAGCGGCGTGTTTTCATCGATTTGCGTCTTCGGTCACTCTGTTATGAGTGCCTTGCCCACGATGTGATCCTGATGTGCCGAAACATCTGAGTTGCTTGAAATCCGTGCATCTTGCGGTTCCGCTTATCGAGATACGATGAACCCGTCGATCGCGCAGACCGTTTCCGTCAGCCGTTGCCTCTGTTGCCCAAAGCTGGGACCGTCTCCAGGCGTGCCTCGGCTGCAACGCCCCGTCCCGCGCCTGGTTTGCCTTGGGATCGGGGGCAAGAGAAGACATGCCGGCGCCGGGACATTCCGCCCTGCCAGCGGTGAGGCATGCGCGGCGTGGGGCGTCGCCCGCGCTCAGGCAGCTTGCGCTTTGGCGAGATTTTCGGGCAGCCCGTGTTCCTTTACCGCGCGTGTCCAGTTCTGCTCGATCTGTTTTTCCGTCGTTTCGGTGCTCCAGTCGAGCGCTTCGGCCATGACGCCGCAGATCTCGACGATCACTGCGTGAGACAGGCAGCCGCTCAACGCGATGGGCGTACGCCTGAACAGGAGATCCCCCGCATCGCGCACCAGTTCCTCGGTCGTGACATACAGGATTTCATTGCGCGTGTAGTCCCGGAGCGAGCGTAGAGCCGTGTCAGGCGAGCGGGCGCAATAAGCCGCAACCCGCTCCGCCGTCGTGCCATAGCGCTCGAAGAGCGCGGTCGCCCGCTCGAGATCGACGCTGTGTCGGCTTGCCAATGATCTGAGCCAGGAAGGCCGCATGGAGGCCGACGGATAGTCGCGCCCGCCACCCAGCGCACGCTCACGCGACGACACCCGACGTTTCCTGTGCAGGAGAGCCAGGCTTTTATCTGCCACTTCCTCGGCCAACCCGCGAAATGTGGTCCATTTCCCCCCCACGAGGGACAGAACGGGCGTAGTGCCGGTGTAGTCGGTATGGATAATGTGATCCCGGCTGATGGCGCCGGGGTCATCCGTATTGGAGGCCGGAAGCGGTCTCACCCCGCAATAGCGATAAAGCACGTGCCCAGCCGAAAAACTGAATCCCGGAAAGAGATGGGCGAGCATCTCGATCATATAGCGCTCTTCGTCCTCCGAGCAGTGCGCCTGATCAGGGTCCTGCACCGGAATATCCGTGGAGCCGACCAGCACATGGCCCATGAAGGGATAGGCAAGGCAAATGCGCCCGTCAGGTGTGCCGAAATACACCATCTGACCATTGAGCTCCTGGTAGAGTTCGGGATGATCGAGGACGAGATGCGATCCTTTCGTACCGCCGATATAGCGTGTCGACAGGCCGATATCCCGATTGACCTGATCGATCCATGCCCCTCCAGCATTGACAATAAGATCGGTCGTGACGCTCTGACGTGTCTGGTTCTTGAGGTCGCTCAGGGTCAGCCTGCCATCGGTGAACCCCTCCACACGCGTATAGGTCTTGACGGCGCAGCCCAGGTTCAGACTCAGCGCATCCTCGACGCATTCAAAGCCGAGGCGCTCTGGCTGACTGATAGCGGCGTCGTAATATCGCCCGGTTGCGATGACCCTGGGGGCCATATGAGGCCAGTTCCGCCGCATTTTCCGTCCGAGCGACAGCTTGTGGCGCGGCATGACACGAGCGCGGCGCCCGAGGAAATCATAGATCTGCATGCCGATTTCGGTCACGAGGACACCGCGATCGGCCATCTTGCTCTTGCGCCCCATGAATCTGAGAAGCGACGGGACGATCCCGCCGAACCAGGAATGGATGGGGATGATCGTCGGGAGCGGCCGCACGAGATGCGGGGCGTTGCGCAGGAGCAGGTTGCGCTCGAGCGTCGACTGCGCAACGAGGCGGAACTCCCCCGTCTCCAGATATTTGATGCCGCCGTGGATCAGGCGTGAGGGCGCTGCAGACGCGCCAGCACAGATATCGCCCCGATCGATGAGAAGGACATTGACTCCCTGCATGGCCAGCTCCCGAAACAGGCCCACACCGTTGATCCCTGCCCCGATAATGGTGACATCGAAATGGGTTGAGTCGAGTTGCGAGGCGGTGTGGGTCATGATGGTTCCCGATCAGGATGGGAGAGAGGCGGCCTTTGGGCCAGTGGGCGTGACGACTGGAGCGTGGGGCGCCGGGAGGAAGGAGGCGTCGTCGCTCTGATCACTGTGCAGTGAAGGCCAGAAAGGCTCGAGGACGCGCGCGATAGCGGTGTAGCGGGCATAGATCACATCGAAATATGCGGAGAGTTCAGCATCGGGTTCGAAGCAGCGCGGCTGGACACTCTGCGCCTTCACTGCGTCCTCGAGTGAGGCGAACATACCGCACGCAACGCCTGCCGTCAGGGCAGCGCCAAGGGCTCCGGCTTCACGAACCGGCGAGGTCGCGACACCGCGACCGAAGATATTGGCGAAGAGTTGCCCGATTTCGGGGCGTCGGCTGCCCCCGCCGGAGATCCCGATACTATTGACCGCCCCCGTACGCAGCAGATCCTCGACGTGATGGCGATGATTGAAAATCGTGCCTTCGATCATGGCCTCGAACAGATCGAACCGGTCGTGCCAGGATTGAACGCCCAGGAACGAAGCGGTTGCTGGCGTCTCGAACGGCGATCCGAAGAGATAAGGATGATAGAGCGGAATCTGACGCGCCATACGACCGGAGTGAAATTTCGCGATAGCGCCGTCGATCAGCCTCGCGGCTGAATCAGGGTCTTCCGGCGCGACATAGCGGGCCATCCACTCCAGATTGCTCGCGGAAGCCGGAGAAATGGCCATGCAGTTCCAGAGCCCCTTGCGGAAACCGGACCGGCAGGCCCACTCAGCCCCTGTGACGGGACGATCACGCAATACCTCGTTGATGGAAAAAGTCCCGGCAGTGACGGTCATATCACCCGGCTGTATCTGACCCAGACCGACGGCCGCAGCGATAACATCATGCAAACCGGCCGAGACGGGCGTCCCTTCGCGCAGGCCTGTCAGGGCAGCGGCCGCGGCACTGACCGTGCCGGCTCGGTCACAGGAATCGAGCATGACCGGCAAGGCAGGGGCGACGGCCGAAAGCCCGAGCATCTCGAGTATTTCCGGACAATATTCCTGGCTGAGCAGCCCCGTAAATGCCGTACTTGCTTCAGTACGATCTGTGGCAATCTGCCCGGTCAGACAAAAGCGCAGCCAGTCCTTTGCGAAAAACACGGTGCCGATGGCGTCGTAGCGCGCGCGATCATGCTCCCGGAGCCAGGCAAGCAGGGTGGAGGCGGAATAAGGGTAAGGGCGTTGCCCGGCAATCGGCATCAGCCGGTCGAGCAGACCTTCGCGCTTCCAGAGTTCATGGATGCCGTAGGCCCGGCTGTCGAGCGACATGATGCCGTGCCCCAGCGGATTGGCCTGGCGGTCAAGCAGGAAAACCCCGTCCCCATGCGCTGTCACCCCGATCCCTGCGATCGCCTCGCCAGATAGCTGCGCGTCGGCAAGTGCGGACCTGATCGTTGCGGCGACGGCTAGCCAGGTTTCGTGCAGATCGCGCTCCACATGGCGGGGTATATCGGTGACCTGAGCCATACGGGCCTGACCGACCCCAAGGATGCGGCCGTCTGGCGCAAAGATCACAGATTTGGCTGTAGTGGAACCACAATCGATGCCGATCAGACAGCCTTTCTCATCCTGTTCACGCTTGTCAGTACTCATGATGATCCCATCGCCTGAAGGAATAGGGCGTCCGGAGTCTGTTCTATGCGGAAAGAAAATGTGTCGAAAATCACATTGTAGTGCGATCTATGTGACAAATCATGCGAGTCATCTGTAAGCACGTTGGCTACGCGGCATTCGACAAGACTGCGCCACAACTCTGTGAGATTTGAGGATCAGCTTGTCGCTATGAGATATTTGTGATATTTTTGTTATGTAATCTTTTGGTCTGCTTGGCCCATCATAGCGAAGCATTTTTTGTCAAAGGCAGTCTTCGACCATGAGTGACGACCTCACCTCGCCACCCCCGCTTGATGGTTATCCCGGGATCAAACGTCAGAACCTGAAATCGCGTCAGCAACAGATCCTCGACCTGCTCTTTGAGCAAGGGAATGCGAGCATCGAGTTTCTGGCCGAGCATTTCGATGTAAGCCGCATGACCATACACCGTGATGCCCATGCGCTTGCCAGCCAGGGGCTGATCGACAAAATTCATGGCGGGATCACCCTCAAGAACCGTGCTCGCACGGAGAAGAATGTCGCCTATCGGCAGCATCGTGCGGCCAACCTGAAAAAGGCCATCATCCAGCGCGCTGTCTCCATGATCGAGCCGGGACAGGTCATTATTCTCGATGATTCGACGACTGTCGCGGAGATGCTGCCGCTGCTGCCGGCACGCGCACCTCTGACCGTGATTACCAATGCCGTTGGGGTGGTGCAGGCTCTCGCCCCCTTCCCCGGTATCAAGATCATCTGTCTCGGTGGCGACTACAGCAATTCGCGCAATGCGTTTTTCGGACTCGTCTGCGAGCAGGCTGCCCGTTCGCTTCGAGGGAACATCATGTTCATGTCCACCTCGGTGATCTCGGGGGACACGGCGTTCCAGAACGATCAGGATGTGGTGAAGGTCAAGCGCGCCCTCATGGCGATCGCAGATCGCTGCGTTCTGCTTGTCGACAGTACGAAATTCCGCCAGGGCGGGCTACATCGCCTTACATCGCTGCAGGACTTCGATCGTATCCTGACCGATAGCCAGATCAAGCCGGTCGTCGTTTCGGAACTCGACGCCTCGGGCATCACGGTCGAGGTTTGCTGAGAGGCGCGTTGGGCCCGAATGTCTCGCACATGTCGGAGGAGAATGACCCCTCTGCGTGTTGGCGAACGGGGAGAGGTTGTCCCCTCCCCGAATCCCGATCAGGCAGCGTTTTCGAGCGTCGCCATATCGATGACGAAGCGGTACTTCACATCAGACTTGATCATGCGCGAATAGGCGTTCTCGATCTCGTCCATGGCAATCATCTCGATATCGGAGGTGATGCCGTGTTCACCGCAGAAATCGAGCATCTCCTGCGTCTCGGCAATGCCGCCGATCAGTGAACCAGCGAACTGCCGACGCTTCATGATCAGGCTAAACACCGCGACCGGCAGAGGTTGTTCGGGCGCACCGACCTGGACCAGCGTGCCCTCACGCTTGAGCAGGTTCAGATAGGTGTTGATATCATGCTCGGCGGCTACCGCGTCGAGAATGAAGTCAAAACGTCCTGTCTCGCGGGCCATTGCTTCGGGGTCCTTCGAGAGAACGACCTCATGCGCGCCAAGACGCAGCCCGTCCTCGACCTTGCTCTGCGAGGTCGTGAACAGCACCACCTCGGCACCGAAGGCGCGCGCAAATTTCACGCCCATATGGCCCAGCCCGCCAAGGCCGACGATACCAACGCGCTGACCGGGACCCACTTTCCAGTGGCGCAGCGGGGAGTAGGTGGTGATACCGGCGCAGAGTAGCGGCGCGACAGCTGCGAGGTCGAGGTTCTCGGGTACTTTCAGAACAAAGGCCTGGTCGACGACAACGGCCTTAGAATAACCCCCATAGGTGTTGCCACGGCCCTGCTTGTCTTCACCGTTATAGGTGCCGACAAAGCCGTTCTCGCAATACTGCTCAAGGCCGTCCTTGCAGCTGGCGCATTCACGGCATGAATCCACCATGCAGCCTACGCCAGCCAGGTCGCCCACCTTGAACTTGGAAACCGAGGCGCCGACCTCGCTGATGCGTCCGACGATTTCGTGGCCGGGAACACAGGGATAGACGGTGTTGTGCCACTCGTTACGCGCCTGATGAATGTCTGAGTGACAGACGCCGCAATAGAGGATGTCGATGCGGACATCATCGGGGCCGGTATCGCGGCGATCGAATGTGAAGGGTGCGAGACGTTCAGAGGCGCTCTGCGCGCCATAGCCGATACAGGTGAGCATCGTTTTTCTCCGACTGGGCTTGCGCCGTTACAACGAAAATCGCCGCGCTGCCGCAAGGGCAGTCACGGTGACTATTTCGTAGCATGTCGAACTAACGTCCGATATGGCTCCCCGGTTCACTCTGTCACTGCTGCCCGCGCGCGGTGCCCCTCACGCCAGGTGGACAGGCGTATGTAAAGGGTCGGCAGCACCAGCAGGGTGAGCGCCGTGCAGGAAATCAGGCCGCCGATCACGACTGTCGCCAGGGGCTTCTCGACCTCGGCTCCCTCGCTCATGGAAAACGCCATCGGGAAGAAGCCGAGACATGCGACAGTCGCCGTGGCCATGACGGGGCGGAATCGCTCCCGGGCAGAGGTAACGGCGGCTTCCACCGCGCCGAAACCGGCGAGGCGTTTGTCACGGATGTAGGAGATGAGCACCACGCCATTGAGCGTCGCAACGCCGAACAGGGCAATGAATCCGATACCCGCCGAGATGCTGAACGGCATGGCGCGTATCCACAGTGCGATGATGCCGCCTGTTGCCGCAAAAGGCAGGTTTACAAACACAAGGGCCGCCAGCCAGACATCGCCCAAGGCCAGGATCAACAGGCAGAAAATCAGCACGAGCGTGATAGGGACGACGATCTCGAGACGCGCCACCGCGGTCTGAAGATTGCGGAACTGCCCGCTCCATTCGATGCGATAGCCAGGCGGCAGTTTGATCTGCGTTTTGACCGCCCTCTGCGCTTCCTGAACGAAGGAGCTGAGATCACGGCCACGTACATTCGCCTGAACCATCATGCGCCGCTCCCCCTGATTGCGCCGGATGGCCGCAGGACCGTCGCGCATGGTGATCTCGGCAACCTGATCGAGGCGCACCGAGTGGTCGTCACGGGTCAGGACAGGAAGCAGGCGGATATCGTCGAGGTCCTGACGCGCCTCGGGCATGATACGGACTTCGGTCGGAATGAGAGCATCCTGCAGGGCAACGGGCGGGCCAACATGGCCGCCAATCGATTCCACAACGTCGAGAACCTCGGACGTATCGACATTCAGGCGGGCAGCCGCGGTACGATCGACATCGATATGCAGATAGGGGATGGTCCCGACATCCTGCGGCGCGACATCTGCCGCACCCGCGACGCCGTCCACAACGCGGGCGGTACGCGCTGCGAGGGCCATGAGCGTGTCGATATCCGGGCCATAAATCCCGATAGCGATCTGTGACCGCACGCCCGATTGCAGATCATCCATGCGCATCTGGATGGGCTGGCTCCAGGAATAGAGCGAGCCGGGATTGTTCTTGCGTAGCGCGGCATCGAAGGCCCGGATGAGCCCTTCCTGCGTGTCGGCAGTCTTCCAGTCGCTGCGTGGCTTGAGCAAAACATAGGTATCCGATTGCTCGCCACCTTGCGGGTCGGTCGGAATGGCAGAGGTGCCGCTGTTGCTTACCACCATACGGATATCGGGGAACTGCTTCAGCGTGCGCTCGATCTGCTGGATGGAACGCAGAGAGGCATCTAGGGAGATACCGGGCAAGCGGGTGGAGGTGACGATCAGATCGCCTTCCTGCAATTGCGGGATGAATTCCCCACCCAGTCGCGTCGTCAGGCCCAGAGACAGGACCAGAACCACGAGCGCGATCCCCACCACCATTTTCCCATGCGCCATGCACCAACGCGAGGCCGGACCAAAGCCACGCCTCAGAAAACGGATGAAAAATGTGTCGTGTTCTGTCCCGCTTTCGGGGGCGGGATGCCCCTCGCCCCCATGAGAATCTCCTTCATGCGCGCCATGACCGGGCTTGATGCGCATGATGAGGGCGGCGAAGGCGGGTACTGCCACGAGCGCATAGATCAGTGAGGCGATCAGCGCCAGTATAACAGTCTGAGCCATGGGCCGGAACATCCGCCCCTCGACGCCTTCAAGCGTGAGTACGGGCAGATAGACCATGATGATGATCAGAATGGCGAAAATGACCGGCCGCGCAACGGAAGCCACCGTGGTGGCAATACGCTGGGTGAGCGGCACGGATCTATCGGCCTGGCTCGACAGAACGCTCTCTACAATCACGAGCGCACTATCTACCACCATGCCGAAATCGATGGCACCGAGACTGAGCAGATTGGCCGAAATGCCTAGATGGCGCATCCCGACCATGGCTGCCACGAGTGAGAACGGAATGACCGAGATGATCACCAGCGAGGCCCGCCAGTCGCCGATCACCACCAACAGGACGAAGAGTACCAGGAGCGCACCGAGGATCAGGTTCTCCTTGACCGTGTGGATCGTGACATCGGTCAGTGTAGCGCGGCTGTAATAGGGTTCGAGCGTCACGCCCTCGGGCAGGGTCGAGACGATCTTGGGCAACGCCGCGTTGATACGTGCGAGCGTGGCTTTCGCATTGGCCCCCTGCTGCAACAGAATGACGGCATTGACGATCTCGCCTTCGCCATCGCGGGTAACGCCGCCCAGTCGTGGCAGACGCCCCTCCTGTACCGCGCCGACATCGCGCACATGCACGACCCCGCCATTAGGCATGCTGCGAACCTGTACCTCGCCAAGCTCGTGCAGGCTGTCGATCAGGGAGCGTCCGACGATGATATGCTGTTCGTCATTATGCTCGATCCAGGCGCCCCCGGCGGCTTCGTTATCCTTGTCTACGGCATTGAAGACATCGGATACCGAAACACGGAACTGGCGCAATGCCATGGGGTTGAGCGCCACCTGATAGGTCTGTGACGCGCCGCCATTGATATTGACGTCGATCACGCCCGGGATGAGCCGCAGCTTCGGGACCACGTTCCACGTCATGATACGGTTCAGCGTGGCAAGAGATCGATCCTTGCCGTGGATCTGGATCTGCAGGATCTCACCCATGCCCGTCGCCATGGGACCCATGGTGATGGACAGTCCCCGTACCGAAACTGCATTGCGCGCAAGCGACAGTCGCTCGGCCACGAGCTGTCGGGCGCGATAGATATCTGTCCCGTCATCGAAACCGAGATAGAGCACCGACACACCCGTACGTGAGACCGAGCGCATCGAGTTGACGCCCACGATCCCCGACATGACCGTTTCGATCGGGAAGGTCACCAGACGCTCGACCTCTTCGGTCGGCAGGCCGGGGGCACGCACCGACACCAGAACCTGACGCGGTGAAATATCGGGAACCGGCTCGACGGAGAGAGAGCGCAGGTCGGCAATTCCTGCGATCATGAGCAGTATCACCGCGCCCAGAATGGCCGCGCGTCCCTTCAGTAGGGCAAGCATGAAACGCATGATTACCTCTGGCCCCCGGCCTTGTCCTTTTCGAGGGGCGGCGACAGCAGGGCCTGGGATTTAAGGACGAAGCTTCCATCCGTCACGACGGTTTCGCCGGGCTTCAGACCGGACGTCACGACAATCGTCCCGTCCAGCTCGGGCCCCACAGAGACCTTGCGCGCTTCATAGTGTGACTCGTCCAGACGCACGAAGACACAGCTCTGGTTGCCGATCGTCTGGATGGCAGCCTGCGGAATGAGCACACCGCTGACCGTGCTGGTCGAGAACAGCCGTGATTTGACGAGCATCTCGGGCCTGAGGAGGCGCTGGCTGTTATCCACCAGACTGCGCACCAGAACATGGCGTGTCATAGGATCGACACTTCCCTCGATCAGGTCGATGCGGGATTCGATCGGCCGGGAGTCAGGGGTAGGCCAGGTGAGCTGGCGTCCCCCGCGCGACAGGCGCGTCGCCTGCTGCTCTCCTACCTGCGAAACGACCCAGACATGAGAGAGATCGTCGATTTCCACCGCCGCCGCCGCGCGGTTGGAGACTTCCTCTCCCACCGAGACGATGATCTTGTTCACGATGCCGTCGATTGGTGAGATGACGGAGGAGTGCAACCCGTCGGCGCGTTCTGCCGAGGAGGTGAAGCGCGCCAGTCTTTCCCGCTCGTTCTGCACGAGGGCTTCGCTGCGCTTGACCGTGCCCTGGGCATCACGCAGGCGCGAATAGCGTCGCTGGGCTTCCCCTTGCGAGACCGCGCCTCCCTGAAGCGAGCGTGCGCGATCATAGGAGAGGCTTGCGTCGTCGCGCAGGGCGCGTGCCTGTTGCAGGGCGGCTTCGGCCGAGAGCAGGCGTTGCCGTTCATCGCTGAGGCTGAAATCGTCATAGGTGAACAGGACCTGCCCCTTTTTGACCACTTCGCCTGGTGTGACGAGAACAGACTGCACCCTGCCCTGCCCTACCGGATGCAGCCGGGCGCTCTTGCGGTCATCCTGATCGATATAGGCCGGGACATCGACATGCGGAGGGAGAGCCCCCTTATGGCCGATCGCCACATGGATCCCCTCCGACCCGAGGGCTTCCGGTGCGATCGTCAGGGGGGCTGTGGGCCATAAAGCAGCGGCCTGCGCATAGGCGTTGGGAGTGAAAAAGGGATTTGACGCGCCGAGCATCAGGATGGAAGCGAGGGGCAGGAAGGCGTATTTCATGGGTAGTTTCCTGCCATCAGGCTCATTCGGATCATGGCGGCGTGCCAGATTACATCGGCTTCCGCACTGCGTTGGCCGGCCTCCAGCGCCGCGCGGCGGGCGCGCAGATATTCGATCACCGGCGTCTCACCCACGCTCCACGCATGCTCGAGATCCCCGGCACGGGCATTGAGGGCGTGTACGGAGGTCGTGGTGTGACGCAGCATCGACAGCGCCGAGCTCAGGCTGGCACGTGTCTGTCGATACTCTACCGTCACCTTGCGCTGGGCGAGCACGGCGTCGCGCTCGGCGGCGCCCATGGCCTTGACCTCTTTCATGATCATGGGCGTGTTGCGCGCCTCGCTGGGGAGCGCCATCGAGAATTGGACCCCCACCTGTGTATCCCAGGGGCTGCCATACTGGCCCTGCTTGACGACCTGAACACCCACTTGGGGGTTGGGCATGTAGGAGTGCCGCGCCACGGAATAGGACGCCCGTGCGCTCTTGGTCACGGCATTGGCCATTTCGATGCGCGGGTCCCGTGCCGGGTCGAGGGCGAGGTTCTGCGTGCCCAGGATACGGCCGTCCAGCGAGAGAATATCAGGGATCTCATCTGTGCCGGTCAGGGCATCGAGCTCGGCACGTGCGCTTTCCAGAGCCTGCTCGGCCTGGGCGATCTGGGCGTCGAGATCGGCTTTCTCGCCCACCACTGCGTCGAAATCCGAGGAGGCGATTTCGCCAGCGCGCAGCCCTTGCTGTGAGCTGCGTACCACACGGTCAAGGAGATCGCTCGTGGCGCGCAGATTGCCGATCTTTTTCTGCAACAAGGTCGCACTGCTGGCGAGGTCGAGCACTCTGACCGAGCTCAGGAGATGCTGAACCTTGATCCGCGCGCGCGCCACGGCTTCATCTGCCAGCGCATTGCGCATGGTCGCCGTGCCCTGGCCCGGCAACCAGAGCGGAATGCTGATGCTGCCTTGGTAGGTTGTATAGCCAAGATTCGTGCCGATGAAATGGTCATCGAGATACTGCCCAGCGAGGATCGGCCCGTCTGGAAACCAGGATTGCGCGGCGTTGGCGTTTTTGTGTGAAGCCGAAGCGTCGATCGAGAAGGACTGGTTGGCCGGATCGCGGTCCCAGGCAGCGCGTATGGCGTCGTGGAAACTCTCCGCCCGGGAAGCCGGCGCTGTGATCGCGAGACCGAGCATGAGTGAGAAAGCGACCCCGAGGGTATGCCCGTTGCGTCTTGTCCCGGCACGAACAGAGTTGACGCGAGAGGGTACGCTTTTCGGCGTCACGACAAAGGGCGGCGCAGCCGCTGAGGGCGCGGCAGGAAAACACGCGGCATGGGGAGCCGAGGTGCGGAACGGCAGCCTGTTCGACCAGAGAATCACTGACATGATGGCGCGATCTTAGGCGCAGTTGCGCGGCGCTCCGCGACAAAACTTGGCTGGACAATAAAATAAAAAATAACTGTTGCCAGAGTGGCAGCAGTCATGGGGGCAGTAACCGGGGATGGTACCGGAAACGATCAGTGGCAAGCCAATCAGGCGTTGCGCCAAATGGCCGCCATTCTGGAGCACTCGGCGATTGTTGGACTCACGACAGGCGGCTGATGCAACCGCTCGTGAATGCATATTTCTTAACCGCGTATCTCGGTGCTGATCGGCGGCGCATGTTACGTACGCCTGCTATATGGGGATGCCGTCTAGTTTCTTTACCCAATGCGCATGGCGGTTCTTGAGGGCCTTGTTCTGGGTGTATGCAGCGTCGTCATCTCCCTCCAGTCGTTCGATCACGTCGAAAGAAAATGCGTCCTGTCCGTGCTTCCTCCATATCTCCTGGAGTGACTTGAACGGATTACTACTATTCCTGAGCGTGAACCAAAGGCGGTTCTGGATAGTCGCAAGGTCCGGGGCTGCACCAATCCATACATGAGCCGATGCCACGCATCGAACGGCGTAAATCCCAGCCTCGCGTTTTCGCTCCTTATAAGCCGCGATCGCTGACCTGCGTTCGCTCGCTTTCATCAAGTTCCCCCTTTTACCAAGGCTCTATCCTAATTCAGAACGCTACCTGGCACAATAACATCCGGGTAAATTGATTTATGTTTTCGTCCGGGTATAAGTGGGAGAATGAGCACATATCTCTCTACACGTTGCACGGCTTTCGCTGGGGTCAACCGGATAGCCACAGGTTCGTTGATCGACGTCGCCTTGACGATCAAGGGAATGGAAGATCGCATAGAGGGCCCGATCCTGACATTTGATGACGCGTCCGGCGCGGTCATAGACCTCGACCTTCGCGGTGGCACCGCAGAGATTGTCACGCGCCTGACCGGGCGCGGTAAGGCGAAAGCATTTGATTCGGGACACCAGGGCGGGGGCACTAACGGACCGGGTCGATCGCGAGGCCGTCCAAAACTGGGTGTGATCGCGCGTGAAGTGACTTTGCTTCCGCGTCATTGGGAGTGGCTGGCAAAACAGCCGGGAGGAGCGTCGCAAGTCCTACGCCGTATCGTAGACGAAGCGCGCCGTGCTGACGGCGGAAAGTCCGATCTCAACGCGGCTCATGAACGCACATATCGCTTTCTCTCTGCGCTCGCCGGCAATCTTGTCGGATACGAGGAAGCAATTCGCGCCTTGTTCGCTGGTGACTACAAATCCTTCAACGGCCGGATGGCTACATGGCCGTCCGATATCCGTGACCACGCCATCACTCTTTCCCAAAGCGCTCCCACGCAGGAGTGACCATGATAGGATCCAGTCAGCGCAAACTGCGTCTTGCGGCTTTCATCCGCCATGTATGGGATGAAGGAGACGCGGATGCATCTGACGATTACGTGGCGGAGGCCTATACGGTCCATCATGATCCCGGGGATCCTTGGGAGGGCAGAACGCTTGATCGCGCGGGCTTCGAGGATCGGGTCAGGAAATCACGAGCGGCCTTCCCGGATCAGAAATTCGATATCCAGGGATTGTTTGCCGATGGCCAGAGCGTTGTGATGACCTGGCTATGGTGCGGCACCCATCGGGGGGATCTGCCCGGCTTTCCGGCAACGGATGAAATGATCAGGATGTCGGGAGCTACAGTATATACTTTTAATAACAGCGAGCTTCTGACCGGACACTGGCAGATTTCTGATCGGCTCGGCGTTTTCCAGCAGCTGCAGCGTAACAGAGGGAAGAGCTCGTCAGCCAGAAGCCAGAGATAGGCTGATGCGCCTGGATCCCGGGCGACCGATTTTCGTGCCGCCAGGTGCGAACGGTAAGGGGTATGATTGATGGGCGTGTATCCGTGCCCTGGTCATGTATCACCCCTCAACCGCTCCCACAGGCTGGGTATCAGTTACCCAGTGGCTGGACGTGCGAGACTTTGCCGTAGCGATCGTAATAGATTACGGCGTCTCCACGCCGTTGCGCGTAGCCATCCGGTGTGCCGTCGGGGCGCTTGAACAGAATGCGATTGGCGTCGGGTTGTTCGATAACCTTGTCGCCTGGGGGGCGATATTTGAACATGCTGAAATCCGCTTCCGCCTTGGGAAGGGCGGAGGAGCGGGCAAGCTGATGCATATCCGGCTTTTTCTTGCTGTCATCGTCATCCTGAGCCGACGCGAGAACGGGGGTCATGACGACCCCCATACCCAGAGTGGCGAGTGCGAGATGACGGAGTTTGGACGGTTTCATCCGGGTGTTTCCTGTATCAGCCTTTGTTCCGGGCGGCGGGCGGAACCGAGGCTGTCGCAACGTCGGATGCGCTCCAGCCGCCGCCCAGAGCCCGATAGAGCGTTACCAGATTCTGGTAACGCGCCAATTGCACGTTGATCAGGCTCTGTTGCGCGTCATACAGGCTGCGCTGCTGTGTCAGGGTGGTCAGATAGGTATCGATACCCGTGTTGTAACGCATCATCGCCAGATCGTAGGCCTGCTGGGACGACTGGACCAGCCCCTTCATATGCGTGTCCTGCGCGAGATAGGTTTCACGCGCTGTCAACGCATCCGAGACTTCCTTGAACGCCGTCTGTACCGCCTTCTCGTAGGTGGCGATCTGAGAAAGGCGACGGGCCTTGCTGATCTTGAGGTTGCCCTCGTTCTGCCCCCAGGTGAAAATCGGGAAGGTGATGTTCGGCGAGACCGACCAGGTCTGGGCGCCTGGGGTGAAGAGATGCCGGAACTGCAGCGAACTCACGCCCTCCTGCGCC
The DNA here is from genome assembly GCF_037150015.1 of Asaia sp. VD9. Lineage (NCBI taxonomy): Bacteria > Pseudomonadati > Pseudomonadota > Alphaproteobacteria > Acetobacterales > Acetobacteraceae > Asaia > Asaia sp. VD9. The sequence goes on from NZ_JBBCQM010000005.1 coordinate 239,201, forward strand.
GTCAGCGTCACCTTCGGGAAGAAGGCTGCGCGCGCCGCACCAATATTGGCATTGGCACCGATCAGGTTGTGTTCGGCCGACTGGATGTCGGGACGCTGGGCGATCAGGTCCGAGGGAAGACCCGCCGGGAGATCGCTCAGAAGTGTCTGACTGCCGAAAGGCTGCGGCGCAGGCAGGGTATCGGGAAGCGGTACACCAACGAGCAATTGCAGCTGATGCTCGTCCTGAGCCATCTGGCGCTCATATTGCGCCTTGTTGCTCGCAGCCTGTTCGACCTGGGTCTGGGTCTGAGCGAGGGTCAGCGCGTCGGACTCGCCGTGATCGTATTTCAGGCGGGTCAGGCGGAGTGTGTCGCTCTGTGAGGTCAGGGTCTGATCCGTCACCCGTACGAGTTCGCGGTCCGCTAGCCATTGCAGATAGGTATTCGCTACCTGCGATACCATGCTGATCAGTACGGATTGCGCGTTCATGCGCGATCCCAGCAACTCCTCGGCCTGTTGGCGCGACAGATTGCGGATGCGGCCGAACAGGTCGATTTCATAGGACGAGAACCCGATATTCGCCCCGTAATAGCGCAGCATGGCTGTCCCACGCCCCAGACCCGGTGCGAAGGAGAAACCTGCGGTCTCCGACGGAGCAAAATACTGTCCCTGCCCTGTCACGCCAATCGGCGGGAACAGCGAGGCGTGCTGCACCTCGTAGCTGCCCTGGGCTTCCATGATCGCAGCCGCCTGGCTGCGCAGGTCGCGGTTGTTGCGCAGGGCGAGTTCGATCAGCGCGCGTAGCCGGGCATCGGTAAAGAAGTGCTTCCAGCCAATATCGGATGCGGCCTGGCCCGCGAGGGCCGCCGTCTTTCCGGCATCGGCCGGATAGGCATTCTGTACCGGCTGGGTCGGCCGGTTGTATTTTGGCGCCAGATCGCACGAGGCGAGCATGGTGAACGCCAACAGGGCGCTCACCGATTTCATGGTCTTCATGGTGCTCATGCGCCCTCTCCCCGAGCGGCTTCGTTGCGGTGTTCATACGGATCGACACGATCCTTCATGCGGGTCACGCGGAACAGGCGCAGGATCACCACAAAGAACACAGGGACAAAATAGACGGCCAGCAGCGTTGCCGAGAGCATGCCGCCCACGACGCAGGTGCCGATGGCGACACGCGCCGCCGAGCCTGCGCCTGTCGCGATTGCCAGAGGAAACACACCGCAGACGAAGGCGATGGAGGTCATCAGGATCGGACGCAGGCGCTCGCGGCCGGCCTTGAGCACCGAGTCCTCGAGTGAATCACCCTGCTCGAAGAACTCCTTGGCGAATTCGACGATCAGAATGGCGTTCTTGACCGAGAGACCTACCGTGGTCAGCAGTCCGACCTGAAAATACACGTCGTTATCGAGGCCACGCCACAGCGTGGCGCCAATAGCGCCGAGCACGCCAAGCGGAAGCACCATCAGCACCGAGAGCGGGATTGCCCAGCTCTCATAGAGCGCAGCAAGGCAGAGCAGAATGACGATGGCGGCGAGAGCATAAAGAGGGCCCGTGGCACCGCTCGAGGCGACCTGCTCGTAGGAGATACCGGTCCATTCATAACCGATCCCCTTGGGCAGATGCTGCAGGATCTTTTCCATTTCCTGCATGGCCGCGCCAGAACTGGTACCCGCTGCGCCCTGCCCCTGAAGCTCGAACGAGTTCAGGCCGTTATAGTCTTCCACCTTTTGCGGGCCGACAATCCAGTTGCCTGAGGCAAAGGCGTTGAATGGCACCATGGCCCCTGCCGTGTTCCGGACGTACCACTTGTTCAGATCCTCGGGCGTCATGCGCGCCCAGGCTTCACCCTCAATATAGACCTGCTTCACGCGATCGCTGCGCATGAACTGGTTGACGTAAATCGAGCCGAATGCCCCCTGGATAGTGGTATTGATCTCGGCATTCGTCACGCCCTGCGCATTGGCACGCTCACGGTCGATGTCCAGGTGGAATTGGGGCTGGTCTTCCAGACCCATGGGGCGCACGGCCATCAGCTTCGGGTTCTTGGCGGCCTCCGCGAGCACCTGATTCCTGGCTGCCAGCAGCGCCTGATGTCCCAGATGCCCGTTATCCTCCAGCTCCAGATCGAAACCGGCAGCATTGCCCAGTTCCATGACGGCGGGCGGATTGATGGCAAAGATGATCGCTTCCGGGTCCATCCAGAAGTGCTTCATGATTTCGCCGGCCACTGACATCGTCGTGTTCTTGTAGCCGGGACGTTCATCCCATGGTTTGAGTCGGATGAAGAACGCACCCGCGCTCTGGCCCTGACCGGCGAAGTTGAAGCCGTTCATGGCGAAAACGGACTGCGCGATATCACCGTATTTGTGCATGACATAATCGGTGATCTTGCGGTTGACCGCTGCGGTCTGGGCATTATTTGCACCCGGGCGCATGGTCACCTGACCGAAAATGATTCCCTGATCCTCTTCCGGCAGGAAGCCACCGGGAACACGCATGAACAGGAAGACGGCACCACCGGCAAAAGCCGCGAAGATCAGCATGCTGACCACACGACTGCGGACGAGGCGTCGCACCCCGCCCAGATAGCCATTGGTCATACGGTCGAAATTACGGTTGAACCAGGCGATCGGGCCCTTCTTATGCTCCTTGTGCGTCGGCTTGAGCATGGAGCCGCAAAGCGCAGGTGTCATGACCGTGGCGACGAGCACCGAGAGCCACATGGCCGAGACGATGGTGATCGAGAACTGACGATAGATCACCCCCGTGGAGCCGCCGAAGGCAGCCATAGGCAGGAACACAGCTGTCAGAACGAGCACGATACCCACGAGCGCGCCCGTGATTTCATCCATGGACTGGCGTGAGGCCTCCTTGGGGGAAAGCCCCTTTTCGCTCATCACGCGCTCCACGTTTTCCACCACAACGATCGCGTCATCCACCAGAAGGCCGACGGCGAGCACCATGGCAAGCATGGTGAGCGTGTTGATGGAGAACCCGAGAGCCGAAAGCACACCAAACGTACCAAGCAGCACCACTGGCACGGCGATGGTGGGGATCAGCGTGGCGCGGAAGTTCTGCAGGAAGATCAGCATTACCACGAAGACGAGGGCAATAGCCTCGAGGAGCGTGATGACCACTTCCTTGATCGACAGGGTGATGAACGGCTCTGTGTCGAGCGGATAAACGGTCTTCAGACCGCGCGGGTAGAACTTCTCGAGCTCGGCCACCTTGGCGCGCACGGCATTTTCCGTCGTGAGCTGGTTCGCTCCCGGTGCGAGCTTGAGCGCCATACCGACAGTCGGCAGGTTGTTGTAGAACGACGACAGATTGTAGTTCTGCGCGCCGAGTTCCACGCGGGCTACGTCGCTCAGATGCACCTGCGATCCGTCCTGCTGGACCTTGAGCACGATCTTCTTGAACTGCTCGGGCTCGCTCAGGCGTGTGGGACCGATGATCGTCGCATCGAAGCCGATTTCCTTGGTGGCGGGCAATCCGCCCAGTTCGCCCGAGGAAACCTGGATGTTCTGCTGCGAGATCGCAGTCTGGATATCGCTGACGTTGAGTGCGTATTTGTAAAGCTTGTTGGGGTCCAGCCATACGCGCATCGCGTATTCCGAACCGAACAGGGTGTGATCGCCCACACCCGACACGCGCGATAGCGGGTCGGACACGTTCGAAGCCACGTAATCGGCAATATCCTGACCCGACATGCTGCTATCGGTCGAGATGAAGGCGAGAACGAGCATGAAGTTCTTCACGGCCTTCGTCACGCTCAGGCCCTGCGCCACCACTTCGGTTGGCAGGCGCGGCTGTGCGAGCTGCAGCTTGTTCTGCACCTGAACCTGCGCGATATCGGGGTTGGTCCCCTGCGCGAAGGTCAGGTCGATTTCCATATGGCCACTGCCGTAGGAGGAAGCCGAGAGATATTCGAGATGATCGAGGCCGAACATCTGTTGCAGGATCGGGCGGACGGTCGTGTTATTGACCGTTTCGGCCGAGGCGCCGGGATAATCGACCGTGATCGCAATTTGCGGTGGCGCGATCGACGGGTACTGGGCGATCGGCATGCGGAAAATGGCAACCGCACCGACCAGCATGATGATCAGCCCGATGACCCAGGCAAAGATCGGTCTGTCGATGAAGAAACGAGACATTGAGAACTCTTATCCTGCGTGCGCGGGCTGGGCGTCGGCTGGCTTGCCGTCGGCGGATTTCTCGACAGGTTTTACGATGGCGCCGGGATGCGCCTTCTGGATACCTTCGATGATGATCCTGTCACCATCATTGAGACCGCCCATGACGACCCAGTCACCATCGAGCGCGCGGTCGAGCTGCACGAAGCGCATGGTCACCTTGTTGTCGTTATCCAGCGCGTAGACAAACGGATCACCCTTGGGATCGCGCTGCAATGCAGGCTGCGGAATGGTGATGGCCTTGGGGTCCACACCTTCAGCGACCTCGGCATGCACATACATACCAGGCATCAGCAACCGGTCGGTGTTCGGGAATTCCGCACGGACCACCATCGTACCCGTGGCCGGGTCCACCGTGACTTCCGTCAGGCGCAGTTGCCCCTTCTGATCGTAATGGCTGCCATCCTCGAGCGTAAGCTCGACAGCGGCTGCGTTGCCCGAGACCTTCTCCAGCTTGCCGCTGGCGAATTCGCGGCGCAGACGAAGCATGTCCGAAGTCGCAAGATTCACGTCCACATAGATCGGGTCCATGCGTGTGACCGTGGCGATAGCGTTGGTCTGACCAGCCGTTACCAGCGTACCAGGTGTCACGAGCATGCGTCCGATACGGCCATCGATCGGTGAGCGAACCTCGGTCCAGTCCAGATTGACTGCGGCGCTGTCTACATTGGCCTTTGCCTGAGCGATGTCGGCTTCAGCCTGCTTCGCCGAGGAAAACGTATTATCGTAGTCCTGTTTGCTGACAGCGTGAGCAGCGGCCAGCGGGCGATAGCGCTCCAGCTGGGCACGAATGCTCAGCGCGGCTGCCTGGGCGTGCAGGAGCTGGGCCTTTGCCTGATCGTAAGCCGCCTTGTAGGGCGCAGGATTGATGACATAGAGCAGCTGACCGGCCTTGACATCCGTGCCCTGCTCGAAGCTGCGCTTGAGGATCACGCCGCCAACCTGCGGACGCACCTGTGCCTGTTCGAAAGCCTCGACACGCCCCGGCAGGGACGTGCTCGTCTTGAGCGCATGGGGGTGCACGGTATAGACGCCCACCGTTTGCGGCGGTGGTTTGGGGGCGGCTGCCTTGTGTTTGCAGCCCGAAAGATCCAGCGTCAAAAGTGCCAAGGGAATGAGACGTAGCGAAAGGCTTGTTGTCGCCTTCAAATTCCACGGTGAACGGGCCGTGTAAGACGGAAATGCTCGCATGCTGGCGCTATCCAAAATGACCGATGTTCAAGAAGGGTAACCGTAAACCGTGCGCTCGCGCCAAAAAAGGTTTCGGAAACCCTTGAGTTTCTCTGCCATAGGGAACTATACGGTTTCCGAAACCCGGTCAACGGACCAGCAGCAGCTTGGAGCGATTTTTCGCAATACAATGTCAAGTACGACCCAAACAAAGGCCAGTCACGCCCAAGCCCAGGAATCAGGTCCATTGCGAAGGCACTGTGGTCGCCCCCCTGTATTGTGTGAAACCGAAAGGCGCGATAAAATATTCGATGCGGCAGAGATTGTATTGCAGCAGCACGGTTACTCAGGCGCTTCGATGGATCGTATCGCACAATGCTCGAATATGTCGAAAAAGACACTCTACCATATGTTCGCGTCCAAGCAGGAAATGGTGGAACATCTTCTGCGCGACAGACTTTTACTGTCAGGACTGCGCGACCTCGAGCTGCAGGGTGAAACGGTCGAGGATCGTCTCGTTTTCGGACTCGAGGCGCTTGCGATTGCCATGATGGCCGAAAAGCGTCTCAGCCTCATTCGCGTCGTGATTGCTGAAGTTTCCCGCAACCCGGAGGTCAGTCGTTTCGTGCGAGAGTTCTTCTCCAGCGCCGCCGGGCCTTTTCCGCTGCGCGTGTGGCTCGAGCGCATGGTGGAGGAAGGCAGTCTCGAGGTGGATGACGTCGAGCAGGCCTCGGATATGCTTTTTGGTGGCGCGCTGGCGACATCCATGCTCTGCGAGCTGAGTCATTGCCGCCCAAGGCAATATTGGGACGAGACGCCCGGCTATCTGCGGCGGGTGGTCAGGATGTTCCTGCACGGACTGGAAAACGAAAAAGGGGCCGTCTAGGCCCCTCTTTTGCTTCAGCCGAGATCAGGCGACGAGGCGCCCGTCCTTGTCGACCAGTTCGATCGGATAATCACCGGTGAAACAGGCATCGCAAAAGCGTCCCTGGGCGCCTGTGCGGCCATCATGACCGAGCGCGCGGTAGAGCCCGTCAAAGGAAATGAAGGCCAGGCTGTCCACCCCGATGGCCTCGGCCATCTTTTCGATTGTGTGCGTGGCGGCGAGCAACTGGCTCTCTTCGGGTGTGTCGATCCCATAGAAGCAGGGATGCTTGGTGGGCGGGCTGCTGATGCGCATATGCACCTCGGTCGCCCCGGCCGCACGAACCATATCCACGATCTTGCGAGACGTTGTGCCACGTACGATCGAATCATCCACCAGTACGACCCGCTTGCCCTTCAGAACGGGCGTATTGGCAGAGTGCTTCATGCGCACACCGAGATTACGGATCTGATCCGTTGGCTCGATGAATGTCCGTCCGACATAGTGATTGCGGATGATCCCCATCTCAAACGGAATGCCGCTCTCGGCAGCGAAGCCCATGGCTGACGGTACGCCGGAATCTGGGACCGGGACGATCACGTCAGCTTCGACGCCGCTCTCACGTGCCAGTTCGACACCGATCTGCTTGCGTGCATCATAGACCGAGTGGTCCTCGAGGATCGAGTCAGGGCGGGCGAAGTAGATATATTCGAACACGCAAAAGCGCGGGCTGGTCTGGGCGAAGGGGCGCATCGAGCGGATGCCGTCATTATCAATGATGACCATCTCGCCCGGCTCGACGTTACGGACGAACTCAGCGCCGACGATATCGAGGGCGCAGGTTTCGCTGGCCAGCATCCAGCCCCCATCGGCCACTCGCCCCAGGATGAGCGGGCGCACGCCCAGAGGATCGCGCAATCCGATCAGAAAGTCAGGGGTCAGGGCCACGACCGAATAGGCACCCTTGACCTGTTTCGCGGCATCGACCAGGCGCTCGAGCACCGTGGCATAGAGCGAGATGGCAATGAGATGGACGAACACCTCGGTATCGGTCGTGGACTGGAACAGACAGCCACGCTTGACCAGAGCCTGACGCAGCGTGGCGGCATTGGTCAGATTGCCGTTATGCGCCACCGCCAGACCGCCGAACTCAAAATCGGCATAGAGTGGCTGAACGTTGCGCAGAAGTGTGCCGCCCGTGGTCGCATAACGGTTATGCCCAATGGCACCGCTGCCCCTGAGTGTGTTCATGACGCGCGCATCGCTGAACACATCGCCAACCAGACCCAGTCCCTTGTGCTGACAAAATCTTTCGCCGTCGTGACTGACGATACCCGCTGCCTCCTGACCGCGATGCTGAAGCGCGTGCAGGCCCAGAGCCGCTAGCGCCGCCGCGTCAGGGGCACCCCAGATACCGACGACACCGCATTCTTCATAAGGACGGTTCGAGGGTTCGAGTGTGGCGGGATTCATCATCGGGCGGCGCTCCTTGGCAGGGTCACACTGGGTGTTCGAGGCGGGCGTGCGAGACAGATCATCGGGGCGACCCGATCAGAAGGCAGCCTCATGGCCTGTTGCGGGCGGCATGGCAAGATGAAGTTGCGGGAAATATGGCATGAGTTCCTGTGCCAGGTGCACCCCCGCCACGATGTAGGGTCCCGACTGGCTCCCCGCAATGAGGGAATGCGCCATACTTGCCCCGGCGATCGAGACGACCAGAAGGTATAGCACGACCAGCAGGATATAGCCGCGTGCAAACCCGAAGAAGAAGCCGAGAAGCTTGTCGGTTCCCCCCACAAGGACACTGCGCAACCCGGTCGCGAAGCGCTGGGCCACGGTGGAGAGTATCAGAACGAGCACGATGAAGGCCACGATATAGGCAAGCGCGGAGGCCGCTAACGGGTCACTCACCTTCTGGGAGATCCAGGGCAGGATCAGTGGTGCGATGCGTGCGGCCAGGATGAAGCTTCCCACCCAGGCGGCCAGACTGAAAACTTCCTTTGCAAAGCCTCTTGCCGCGCCCCAGAGCGCAGAGACAAGTAGGATGAAGAGGGCGGCAATATCGGCAGAATGTTCCATGAAGCGCGTCGAATTCCGCTCGATCAGGGGAGTTTCGTCGAGGAAGGCCGCCAGAACCGGCGAGCCGTATCGACGCTGGACGGTATGTCCCGGTTGATCTGGTTCAGCAGGTTACCCAGCTGCACACGATGGTCGATCTCGCGCCAGACGGCTTGCGGGTCAATCCCTCTGGATGCCCAGAGCCGGATGAGCGCATCCAGGAACGCGGCGCTCTGCTCGACGAGGTCCTCCCTCTGACCGAGGCTGTAAAAGCTGGTGCAGCGGACGATGGCATGGGCGAGGTCACGTCTCAGCGTATCGTCGGGGACGGTGACAGGCGAAGGTCTGGGCGCATCGGATCCGCGCTTCTTGCGTCCCTTGCCACGTGAGGCCGGCTTGGTGAGCGCGCGCTCGTTCCCCTCTCCTGTCGAATGGAGCGTGATGAGTCTGTCAATGATATGGGGGTGAGCCAAGGGCGCCTTCATGCAACCGGCATATGGATCAGATCGGGCAATCGTCAATCAAATCCGAGGGGTCGGCATCAATTTGATGATGATTAACCCTTAATGCATGACCGAGCGTGAGAAAACATTCACGATCACCACACCCACGATGATCAGGCTCAGGCCAATCAGCGCAGGCATATCCAGCGCCTGCTTGAACTTGACCCAGCTTATGGCCGAGATGAGGACAATCCCTACGCCGGACCAGATGGCATAGGCAATGCCGGTGGGCATGGTCCGCAGGGTGAAGGAGAGCGCGTAGAAGGAAATGCAATAGCCAAGAACGCTGAGCATACCCGGGACGGGGCGCGTAAAGCTGTCCGACATCTTGAGCAAGGTGGTCGCGAAGACCTCGGACAAAATTGCGATCAGGAGACAGATATAGGTCATGCGCCCTCTTGGTCTTGTTCGGCTTCCCTTATCCCAGGCACAGGGACCTGTCACGCCTGCTTCCGTTTCCCTCCGGGCGCCTTGAGGATGTGAGTAGAAACCCACCCTGAGCAATCTGGTTCGAAGCGGGACGCGCAAAGGCCGCAGCGCCCCGACGCTGCGGCCTTTATCAAAACGAGTTCGGCTCCGGCAAGGTAAGGTGAAAAGGTAACCTATGTCAGGCTGGCTCGACCTCTCCGGATTTCAGATAAAGCTTGCTTCCATGGGCCTTGAAGCTCTCTTTCATCTGTTCCATCCCCTGCTCGCGCTCGGCATTGCGTCGGATGTCGTGGCTGATCTTCATCGAGCAGAATTTGGGGCCACACATCGAGCAGAAATGCGCCGTCTTATGCGCCTCCTTCGGCAGGGTCTCGTCATGGTAGCAACGCGCCGTGTCGGGATCGAGCGCAAGATTGAACTGATCCTGCCACCGGAACTCGAAGCGGGCGCGTGAGATGGCGTCATCCCTGATTTGTGCGGCCGGATGACCTTTGGCGAGATCGGCCGCATGGGCCGCGATCTTGTAGGTGATCACTCCGACCTTTACATCGGACCGATCGGGGAGACCCAGATGCTCCTTTGGCGTGACATAGCAAAGCATGGCGCAGCCATACCAGCCGATCATCGCCGCTCCGATACCTGAGGTGATATGATCGTAGCCAGGGGCGATATCGGTCGTCAGCGGACCGAGTGTGTAGAAGGGGGCCTCGCCACATTCACGCAGCTGCTTGGTCATATTGATCTTGATCTTGTGCATGGGCACATGACCCGGCCCCTCGATCATGACCTGACAACCCTTCTCCCAGGCAATTCGGGCGAGTTCGCCCAGGGTTTCAAGCTCGGCGAACTGCGCCGCGTCATTGGCATCGGCGATCGAGCCGGGACGCAGACCATCGCCCAGAGAAAAGGAAATGTCGTAGCGACGCATGATGTCGCAGATCTCGTCGAAATGCTCGTACAGGAAGTTTTCACGGTGATGGGCCAGGCACCACGCCGCCATGATCGATCCGCCGCGTGATACGATGCCCGTGGTGCGGCCCGCGGTCAGCGGTACATGGGCGATGCGCACCCCAGCGTGGATGGTGAAATAATCGACGCCCTGCTCAGCCTGCTCGATGAGCGTGTCGCGATAGATTTCCCAGGTGAGGTCTTCGGCCACGCCCCCCACCTTCTCCAACGCCTGATAGAGCGGCACGGTGCCGATCGGCACCGGTGCATTGCGCAGGATCCAGTCGCGGATGTTATGGATATTACGCCCGGTCGAGAGATCCATGACCGTATCCGCACCCCAGCGGATCGACCAGACGAGCTTCTCGACTTCCTCAGCTGCCGAGGAGGTCACGGCCGAATTGCCGATATTGGCGTTGATCTTCACCAGAAAATTGCGCCCGATGATCATGGGCTCGAGTTCTGGATGATTGATATTGGCGGGGATTATGGCGCGGCCTGCAGCGATCTCCGAGCGGACGAATTCGGGCGTGATGAAAGTCGGGATCTCGGCTCCGAAATCCTCTCCATCGGCGCGACGCGCCTCGGCGCCCTCGACCATGGCAGCACGGCCCAGATTCTCGCGATGTGCGACGAAGATCATTTCCTCTGTGATGATCCCGGCGCGGGCGAATTCATATTGCGTGACCAGATCGGCCTTGTCGCCACACAGCACGTCATGGGGTGCCGGACAATGGGGGACGGCCTGATCGCCTTTGGCGAAACCGTTGTCTTCCGGCTTGATGGCCCGGGTTTCGACCACAGGGCTGAATCCGCGTCGGGCCAGCCAGGCGGCGCGGATTGATGGCAGGCCGAGCGACACATCGGCATGGTAGCCGGGGGCGGTGTAAGGCCCCGACGTATCGTATACGCGTACTGAAGGCTCATTGGCACTCGGTTCCAGATCGATTTCCCGGAACGGCACGGTGATATCAGGACGCCCCTCGGGGCTGGATATGACTTTGCGCGAGCCCGAGATCGGACCCGTAGTGACCTGCCCATGGGCAGGGGCTCGGTCGCGCGCCGTAACTTTGGTGGAGGATTGCAGCGTTGAGTCGTCCATCATGTCTCCCCTTGCAACGTGGAGTTATGTCCGACAGCGCAAGAGCAGGATGAACGGGGTCACAGATCGGGACTTGGCCGCTCACACCAATCCCTACGCCGGTACGAACCGGATCAGGTTCTTCGCCCACATGCCGGGGCGAAAGGGTCGCTGCGCTGCGGGGAGCCCGCCATCAGCCTCTCAGCCTCTTGTCGAGGCCCCCCCTGGTATGGCGCGAGTGTTGCGGCCTCACGGGCCGGGTGTCAATCGGAATTCGAGATCAGGGCTGTCAGACCCGCGTATCGACGACGTCAACGCCCCTGCCCCGCTTGTTGCGGCGAAGTTCAGGCGCGCAGACGGCTTGCCCGTCCGGTCATGGGTTTGAGCTGGCCAATCTCCTGGTCGTGACGGCTGAGCCCAGCCGGCGTGATGTGAAATCGGCCATCTGTGCCAAGGGAGACGAAGCCCATGGCCTGAAGACGCTCCAGGCATGGCTGGTCGCGCAACCCCTGTGGGCGACCGATCCCCTCGCAGAGCAGGGTGCGGTGCAGGGTCGAGCGACAGCAGGTTTCGAGATAGGGTTCATCCCACATGATGGCCTCTCAGGTCGTCCAACGGCGTGAGCAGGTCGCTCGCGCCTGTCTTTTCACGATTGGCGGCGCGGAGCAACCGAAGAACGCGATATGGCGCTGTGGTAGCGAGGCCCAAAACCGCTGGCATGTCGGGTGATGCCGCCCGCCTCCCGCCAACTCGTGGAAACTGTAGAAGAGGTGATCGTGGCACCAGGGGGTCGCTCCTGAGCGTGAGCGCGGTATAAAGAGCGCGATTGCGTTCAAACCCGGGTAGTCCCATGACTTTTTCTCCCTTTTCGACCCTCGCGACCCGCCTGATCCACGGTCTCGATCCTGAACACGCTCATGAGGCGGCAATCGAGGCATTGGCGCTCGGTATGGGGCCAACCGCACCAAGGGATGTGCCCGCGTTAAGCACACGCTGCATGGGGTTACGCTTTCCGAACCCCGTGGGTATGGCCGCGGGATTCGACAAGAACGCCCGTATACCGATGGCTCTGGCCCGTATGGGGTTTGGCCATGTCGAGTGCGGCACCGTTACACCGCGCCCACAGGAGGGGAATCCAAAGCCAAGGCTTTTTCGCCTGACCGAAGACCGGGCGATCATCAATCGGATGGGGTTCAACGGGGACGGTATCGACGCCTTCGTGACCCGGCTGACGCGTTTTCGCCAGCTTCGGGCAACACGCAGCGCAGCGCTTCGGCGCGTGCCCATCGGGGCCAATCTGGGGATCAACAAGCTCGGCGCGCAGCCTCTCGAAGATTACCCCTACCTCGTTTCTCGCGTGTCTGAACTGGCTGATTACATTACCATCAACTTGTCATCGCCCAACACGCCAGGGCTTCGCGACCTGCAAACCGCGCGAACCCTGAGCGATATTCTGGGTGCGATCCGCGCCCGAAATCCTGGTCACCCGCCGCTCGCAGTCAAGCTTGCGCCCGATCTTGATCCGGCTGCACTGCCCGACATCGTCGCGGCGGCGATCGAGGGTGGCGTCGCGGGGCTGATCGTCAGCAACACGACGATCAGTCGCCCCTATTCATTGAGCGACGCGCAAGCAGGTGAAAGCGGTGGCCTCTCCGGTAGGCCGCTGGCGCAACTTGCCCTCATGATGCTGCGTCGGGTCGTGCCTTTGGTCGCCCGGCGCGCGGCCGTGATCTCCTGCGGGGGGATCGAGAGCGGCTTCGACGTTTTCGAACGCCTGCGTGGCGGCGCGGATATGGTGCAGATCTATACCGCGCTCATCTATCAAGGCCCCGGACTGGCGCAGAAAATCAAGAAGGAACTTCTGACCGAGCTTTACCGCACCGGTTATGAGTCGATCACAGATCTTCGTCAGGCAGAATTCTGAACAAGGGCGGGCATCTGTCCAGTCGGGGTGGAAGACGCGTCGAGCGGAAGGGAAAACCCTTGCTTCTCCAACTCGTTCATTCCCGAGATCCAGGTTCAAAAAGGCATAGAGGAGGCACAAACCGCGATGCCAGTATTCATGAGACGCTCCGGTCTCACCGTTATTCTCGGGGGCCTGTTTGCCCTGATTCTCTCCATCGCGCCTCCTGTCGCCATGGCAGCGCCTGCCGGAACCGTCCCGAACGGTGCCGCAGGGCCGCTCGTCCCTTCGGCCGCGGATGGCTATGGCTGGACGACGGTCTCGGGAACGCTGAATCGCCAGATTGCTACCGCCCAGAACCAGCTCAAATACATTTATGGCCAGCTGAACCGCACGGATATCGTGCTCGGGAGTGAGACCCTTTCCGAGCTTTCGGACCAGGTCGATGCGATCACGTCGATCGCGCAATCCATCCAGACGCAGGCGGCGTCCTATCAGACCGTTTATGAGAGCTATCTGGACATTGTTGGTGCCAAGGCCGATGGGGAAAGTCAGGCGATCGTCACACAGCGGGCGCATTTGCAAGCTGTACTGCAGGACATCAAATCCACGGTGACACAGGGGCGTCTGCTTGGCTTGCAGGCCAAGCAGGTGCAGCTCGAGGTCCAGCGACGCGGTACCGTCAGCCAGCAGGAGCTGCTGTCAGAGCGTATTGCTTCCCCCCTGACGCTCACTTTCTGGCGCAATCTTTATGCCGAAGGGCCGGCCCTGCGCCTTACCCTCGCCCCACCCGTCAATAATGGCTATGCGGGCGTTCTGTATCACTGGCCCTTTCTCGTCGGCGCGCTCGTCGGCGCGTTTCTGCTGACGGCCCTGCTCGCACGTCCCGCGTACTGGCTGTTTCGCCAGCTCGAAGGCAACATCGTGCGCCGTTTCACTGGCGACATTCTCTCCGAGCATCATCGATCCTTCATTCCGGTTGCGATGTCCGGGATCGTCTGTGGCTTCGTCATGTTCCTGGTGTGGGAAATTCTCGCCGGCCTCTTTTCGCTCGATGAGGGGCGTAGCCCGCTCTTCATGAACAGTATCGCAGGGATTATGCCGCTTTGCGGGTTCATCCTTGGCGCGGGCCTCCCTGCCCTGAGCCGAGCGACAGCCGTGGACGGAGCAGATCAGCGCGCCGCACGCGCACTATGGGGCGTGGATTGGTGTATGGCGGTGATCGTCCTGCTCCAGACAATTTTCATCACCATTGGTATGGAGAATGCATTCCCGGTCACGGCGCGTCGTCTGATCGAGGCAATCTTCACCCTCGCTGTGACGCTCCTTTTCGTCGGTATGTGTCGCCGCCTCACGCGACGCACCGATGCGCGCCTGGCGCCGGCCGTCTATGGTATCGGCTGCCTCGTCATGGCCGTAACCTGGATTGCGATCGCGCTTGGGTTCCTGGCTTTCGCCTTCGCCGTAGCCGTATGGTCGGTGGCGCTCTCGGTCAGCTTCGCAACACTGTTCCTGATCTCGCTTGCAACGAAGGAGTTTACGGCGCGGAATTTCTCGACCGCGTCACTTGTCTCCCGCCGCCTGTCACGCCTGGGGGTTCACTCCAATCGCGTTGCTCAGTTTGGCGTGTTGTTGTCTGGTGTCATCAACATTGCCCTGATCATCGTGTTTGTTGCTGTCTGCCTCTCGGAGGGGAGTCTCGATATCCCGGTGGTGGCAGACAAGGTCAACGGGCTGTTCGTTGGTCAGACCATCAACGGTGTGCAGTTCTCGCTCAATACGGCTGTATTCTGCATCGTTATTCTGCTCGTTGCCTATTACGCGATCCGCGCTTTCAGCCAGTGGCTTGAATCACGCCTCTTCCCGACGACAAATCTCGATATCGGCGCACGGACGTCGATCCTGAACATTTTTAACTACGTTGCCTGGATTGCCGTGTTTCTGATGGTACTTTCCGAGGCCGGGGTAACGGTGAAAAACCTTACCTGGGTGGTGAGTGCGCTGTCGGTGGGTATCGGCTTCGGCCTCCAGGCGATTGTGCAGAACTTTGTTTCCGGAGTTATCCTTCTCGCTGAGCGCCCGATCCGTGTGGGTGATCTGATCGAGCTCGGGTCGATCAAGGGAGATGTGAAGCGGATCAGCGTTCGATCCACCGAGATCGGACTCGGAGACGGATCGACCATGATTGTTCCGAATTCCCAATTCATTACCTCGGCGGTGCGTAATGCGACGCTCGGAACCTCGTTGAGTGCGGCCTCGGCAACCGTAACAATCTCACCTCGTGCCGACGCGACGAAGGCGCAGCTGGCTCTGATGAATATGATGAAGCAGCGCGAGGATATTCTTCAGGACCCCGCCCCCGGCGTCGCAATTTCTGCCATCACGGATACCGGGATCACGCTGGCGCTCTCGGCCAAGGTATCTTCTGTCCGTGATGTTGGCGGCGTGACGAACGCCATCATGTTGGACGCCTATCGCGTATTGCAGGAATCGGGATTGGAATTGGGCAAGCCGTCCTAAAGGCGCACGAGAACAAAAAAGGCGGGAGACTTGTCTCCCGCCGCTTTTTCGTCCTGTGTTTCCAAGCCACCCCGCAATCAGGCGGTATGGCTACGATCCATCAGAAAGCCGGTGACCATGGATTTGAGCGGGGCAAGACGATCGGCAACGGCCAGTCCGGCCTTGCGAAGGGCGAGGGTCGGTCGGGCGTCATGCGTGTACAGCGTCGCGATCCCGTTCGTCGCCGCGAAAAGAGGTGCGGTGGCCCGACGATGACGACGTTCGAACGCGCGCAGGGCTGAGGCACTTCCTGGATCGGCATCGGCACGGGCAATTTCCTCGCAGAGGATCGCCTGTCCCTTGAGACCGAGATTGAACCCATGCGCCGTGATGGGATGCATTCCGACGGCCGCGTCACCGATTAGCGCGAGGCGCGTCGTCTGGAAGCGATGGGCGAATACGGTTTTAAGGGGGTACGTGACCCGATCGCTCTCAACACTCATCTGGCCCATGCGTGCCTGGGTCCGGCGGGTGATATCGGCGCTGAACGTGGCCGTGTCCATTGCCTTGAGGGCTGCGATCTCTCCCGGGTCCAATGTCAGAACGAGAGATGACAGATGACCCGGCTGGCCGTCATCTGCCACAGGCAAGAGTGCGATAGTCTGGCCTTCGTCGAACCATTGAAGCGCCACGCCCTCATGTGGGAGCGGGTGGCGCATACGGCAAACCATGATCTGTTTGCCGAAATCATGCACGAGCGCGCCGATACCGCGCGACTGGCGGATTTGAGAAAACCGCCCATCGGCTGCAACGAGCAAGGCGCTTTCGAGCAAGGTGCCGTCATCGAGCAGGATGCGAGCAACATCGCTGTTACCCGAGCTACTGACGACTTTTTTGCCTGCAAGCACCGTGATGCGCGGTTCCTGACGCACGGCGTCGTGCAGGGCGGTGCGGATCAGATGGTTGGGAACGAGGTAGCCGAGCGCATCGCTCGACCCTTCCGGTGCTCTGAAAAGCAGTGCTCCGGCCTCGTTCGGGGGTACGTCCTGTCCCGTCTCGATACGGGCAGTGCGCAGTGGCGAGATTGCCCCCTCGGGGATACGCGACCAGATATCGTGGCTGTCCAGCCAGCCGCGCGAATGATGGGTGAGTGCAATTTCGCGCCCATCGAAAGAAGGGGCAGCGAGCACGCGATCAGGTGCGGGATCGGTGACCGTCACACGCCAGCCCCGCTCGGCAAGGGAAAGGGCGCAGGCGAGCCCCGCGGGACCAGCGCCAGCAATCGTGATGTCAGGCTTGGAACTCACTTGTCGGCCTCGAAGCGCACCGGTTCGCTTTTCCAGAAGGCCATGTAATCGCTGATATCGGGTCGCTTGCTTCCGTGCACGGGTTTATCGGGCGTGCCGACGAAAAGGAAGCCCGCAAGGCGCTGGGCGTCCCCCAGCCCCAAGGCCTCACGGAAACAGGGTTCCTCGGCGAAATCGCTCGAGACCCAGAATCCGCCAAAACCTTCGGCATGCAGGGCGTTGAGTACATTCATCGCACCAGCGCCCACCGAAAGCTCCTGCTCCTGTACCGGAATCTTGCTTTGGGGATCGAGTGCCATGACCAGAGCAATCGTCATGGGCATTTCCGAAAAGCGCTGACGCCGCTTGGCGATCTTTTTCTCGGGTACTTCGGGGTCAGCCGAGAGCATGGCCCGCACAACCTGTTCAGCAAACTCCGCACGATGCTTGCCCTTGATCACGATATAGCGCCAGGGCCTGATCTTGCCGTGATCGGGCGCGCGCAATCCAGCCGAAAGGATGCGGCCGATCTGCTCCTTGTCGGGGGCTGGTGCGTTCAGATGATCCGTCGAGGCCCTGGAAAGCAGGACTTCGAGGGCGGGGGACGATACGGGGGAACTGCTCATGCTCGATAGATGGCAAGCTTCCGATCTCTCGCCAAGAGGCCATCGCGTATTCGCGCCGAATAGTTTATGGTTGACCCCATGACAGAAGCCAGACAGTCCCGCCTTCACCGCAAGACCGGTGAGACCGATATTTCCGTCTTCATCGATCTCGATGGCAGCGGTCGCGCCGAACTCGATAGCGGGATCGGGTTCTTCGATCACATGCTCACGGCGCTCGCCAAGCATGGCGGATTCGACCTCGAAGTGCGTTGCCATGGTGACCTGCATGTGGACGGACATCACACCGTCGAGGATATCGGCATTGCGCTCGGCAAGGCCTTCGCACAGGCCCTGGGCGATAAACGCGGGATCACGCGGTTTGGCCATGCCCTCGTGCCGCTGGATGAGGCGCTCTGCGAGGTGGTCGTGGATATTTCAGGACGGCCCTACCTCGCCTGGAATGTCGAATTCGTGCGCGAGCGGATTGGCGAGATGGATACAGATTTGTTCGAGGAATTCTACCGCGCATTTGCCATGGCTGCGTCCATCGCTCTGCACATTACCTGTAAGGCGGGGCGGAATGCCCATCATATTGCTGAAAGCGGCTTCAAGGCCTTTTCCCGCGCCTTGCGTATGGCCGTGGCAATAGACCCGCGTGTCGGCAGCGCGGTGCCCTCGACCAAGGGGGTATTGTGAACGCCTATTTGGCCTTCGGCGGGGAGGCGTCATACCCGACCGCTCTGATCAAGCAGGGTATGCATTGGCGTCTCTTATTCCTCGGGCCGATCGGTTTTCTGCTCAGTGGCTGCTGGATCGCGTTTGCCATTAGCGCCTGTATCAGCGCCGTGGTGCTGCGTTTTACCGGTCCGGCCGGTCTGTTCCACGCTTATATCCTGAACTTAGTGCTGGCCGTTTTTGCAGCGGAGATCATGGGATGGGAGATCCGGCTCAAGGGTGGCGTACCTCGCAGCGTATGGCTGGGAAGGAGCATGGCTGATGCCAGACTGCGTGCTGCCGACTCAGCGTCGGGTGCAGCATGAGAAAGATCGTTGTCATCGACTATGACGGAGGAAATCTTGCCTCCGCCGCTCAGACGGCAAGGCATGTCGTCACGACACAAGGCCTTGATGCGGACGTCATCATCTCGGGAAGACCGGAGGATGTTTTCGGTGCCGATCATATCATCCTGCCGGGTCAGGGCGCCTTTGCGCATTGCGCAGCGGGACTTGGTGGCGGACTGCGTGAGGCCCTGGTGGAAGCCACTGATCGCGGGACGCCGTTTCTCGGCATTTGTGTGGGCATGCAGCTCATGGCTCAATGGGGGCTTGAGCATGGGCGAACGGCGGGACTTGGCTGGATTGATGGTGAGATTGCCCGCATGGATGCGGCGCTAGAGGCCGGGCTGCGCCTGCCGCATATGGGGTGGAACGTGCTCGATTTCGAACCTGGCCACCACGCGCTGACGGCCGGACTTACCCCGGGAGATCACGGGTACTTTGTCCATTCCTACGCGCTTACGGGCTGGAACGAAGACGATATCGTCGCGACTGCCGGTTATGGCGGGCGGGTGCCGGCCATCGTGGCTCGTGGCAATCGTTGCGGAACGCAGTTTCATGTCGAGAAAAGCCAGAAGACCGGTTTGACGATCATGGCTAATTTTCTGAGCTGGATGCCGTGACCCGTATCGCGGAGCGTCTCTCGCGTATTGATGAAACGGATATGGCCGCGCTATGCGAGATCACCACGGCAGCTATTCTGGATGGGGGTGGTCTAGGCTGGCTCATCCCTCCTGGACGCGCCGTTCTTGAGCGCTACTTCAATGGTGTCCTCATGGTGCCGGAGACGCGATTTTTCGTTGTGCGCGACGAGGACGGCCAGATTCAGGGCTGCGCGCAGCTCGTACGTCCGTCGCGTAACAACGAGGCCCAGGCACAGACAGCCCAGATCCGCGGATATTTTGTGGCGCCATACATGCGTGGGCGCGGGCTGGGGTATGTTCTGGCCGATGCCGTCATAGAGGCGGCTCGGGCTCTTGGCTGCAGGGTACTGAACTGTGAGGTGCCTGAAACGCAGCACTCCGCCCTGTCCATGTTCCGGTCACTTGGTTTCGAGCACTGGGGAACGCATCCTTTTTACGCCCGGAGCCATGAAGGAACCATCAAGGGGCTCTTCATGACAAAGCGCCTCGATCCAGGCGCTTCTTCCATCACCAGACAAAAACGGCAGTCCGAAAAGGAAAGCACCTTGGCGAGCACGGATACTTCCACGCAGCGGCATCTCATCCTCTATCCCGCGATCGATCTCAAGGACGGCGCCTGTGTACGCCTGCGCCGAGGGGAGATGGATGAGGCGACGGTCTATTCTGACAACCCTGGCGCGCAGGCCCTTGCTTTCGCGCAGGCCGGATGTTCCCGACTGCATGTGGTGGATCTCAACGGGGCTTTCGCGGGGCGTTCCGCCAATGGGGCCGCGGTCGAGGCGATCCTTGCCGCAACGGATCTTCCTGTCCAGCTTGGGGGCGGTATTCGTGATATGGCTGGTATCGAACGCTGGCTTACCGCCGGGCTCGACCGGGTCATTCTCGGTTCGGTTGCCGTGAAGAACCCGGAACTGGTGCGGGAGGCCTGTCGGGCTTTTCCGGGCAAGATCGTTGCCGGAATTGATGCGCGTCATGGGCGTGTTGCAACCGAGGGCTGGGCAGAAGTGTCTGAGCTGAATGCGCGTGACCTCGCCCTGCGCATGCAGGATGCAGGTGTTGCTGCTGTCATCTTCACCGAGATCACCCGTGACGGCATGCTGGAAGGTCTCGACCTCGAGCAGACGGCTGATCTTGCGCGCAGGCTTTCCATCCCGGTCATCGCGAGCGGTGGAGTGGGCTGCGCCCAGCATCTTCGTGACTTTCGGGCGGTGGCCGATGAGACGCCAGGCCTTGACGGGGTTATCGTGGGGCGCGCGCTCTATGATGGTCGGGTATCGCTCAAGGAAGCGCTCAGTATCGTCGAGGGCACGTCATGCTCAAGCTGAGAGTCATCCCCTGCCTTGACGTCAAGGATGGGCGCGTGGTGAAGGGCGTGAACTTCGTCTCGTTGCGCGATGCCGGTGACCCAGTGGAGCAGGCTGTCGTTTATGATGCAGCCGGAGCCGATGAACTGACCTTCCTTGACATCACGGCCAGCGTTGAAAACCGCGATACCATCTATGATGTGGTTCGGCGCACGGCCGAGCGTGTCTTCCTCCCCTTGACCGTAGGCGGAGGGGTGCGCGCGCCCGAGGACATGCGTCGTTTGCTTCTGGCGGGAGCGGATAAATGCGCAGTCAATTCGGCGGCTGTCGTCAATCCTGAGTTGATCAACGAATCAGCAAATCGCTTTGGGAGCCAATGTGTCGTCGTTGCCATCGACGCCCGCTCCGACGGTAAGGGCGGCTGGGAGGTCTATACAAAGGGCGGCCGCCAACCCACAGGGATAGACGCCGTGGCTTGGGCGCAGGAAGCCCAGGCTCGCGGTGCGGGCGAGATCCTGTTGACGAGCATGGATCGAGACGGCACGGGAGAAGGCTTCGATCTCGATTTGCTGCGCAAGGTCTGTGGCACGGTTACAATTCCTGTGGTGGCCTCGGGTGGCGTGGGAGAACTTGCGCATTTTGTGGAAGGCGCGAAGGCGGGAGCGAGTGGTCTGCTTGCCGCCAGTGTCTTTCATTTCGGGACATTCGGCATTGCCGGGGTCAAGGCGGCCCTCGAAGAGGCTGGTCTGCCAGTGCGCCCGGGAAACTGATGCGCTGCGCGGAAAGCTTTGACCTGCCCTTTTGGCAGCATACGACGATGAATGGGAAATGATCATGGCGCTCGCCACGAAAAGAACGACACGCAAGGCTGATGGCGGCGGCGCCAAGAAAGGCGGGGCCAAGCCGGCCTCAGCCAAGAAGGCACAGGGTAAGAAGGGGGCGTCCAAGAGTGCCGCGCCTCCTGAAGTGCAGCAGACGGATGCTCAGGTTCTGGATCATCTTTTCGAAACGGTGTTGTCGCGTCGCGGAACGGACCCGTCGCTAAGCCACTCCGCACGCCTCCTTTCGCGGGGACGCAAGAAGATTGCTCAGAAGTTCGGTGAGGAAGCGGTCGAGTGCCTGATCGAAGCGGTCGCAGGAAAGCCCGCAGAGCTTATCAGCGAGAGTGCGGATGTGTTGTACCATCTGATCGTGATGTGGGTGGATGCGGGCGTCACCCCTCAAGAAGTGTGGCAGGAGTTGCGTCGCCGTGAGGCCATGAGTGGCGTCGAGGAAAAAGCCTCGCGCCCGCGCAAGACGGGGGAATGAGCCATGGCTGTTGATTTGAGCCTTCCCTACGATCCAGGCAATGTCTTTGCGAAAATCCTGCGTCGTGAGATTTCTGTACAGATTCTCTATGAGGATGAGTACGCCCTTGCCTTCCCTGATATCTCCCCTCAGGCAACGATTCATGTCCTGATCATTCCAAAGGGTGCTTACGTGTCTTCGGCGGATTTCGGGGCGTCCGCGAGCAATGACGAAATCGCGGGCTTTGCGCGAGCAATCTCCAAGTTGGCCGAGCAACTGGGTCTGATCCGCAACGGATATAGACTGATCAGCAACACAGGACCTGATGCCGGTCAGGAGGTTCCGCATTATCACGTGCATCTGCTCGCAGGTGAAAAACTGAGTGCGAAATTAATCAAGAAAAACGCAGAATGACCCTTGCGGGCACCCCCGCGATGTCATAGAAGGCACCTCGCCTCGTCCCATTCGTCTAGAGGCCTAGGACACCGCCCTCTCACGGCGGCAACAGGGGTTCGAATCCCCTATGGGACGCCATTCGATTTTCCGCAGTTTTCTGCGGGTTCCAATGGGTAAAGAGCAAAATCCTGATTTACCAGAGTGTTGATTTTGAGCCATTCCTGAGCCAATCGGGAAAATATGGCTCTTTGGTATCAGGGGCTTCGCATGAGCGAATCAGAAAGATCAGGCATCGATCCGGCCACAGGCAAACAACTCCCCAAGGGCGTATGGTACCGTGGACCCGGCCAGTATCAGGCTCGCAAGATGGTCGATGGCAAACGCCTGAGAAGGACCTTTGCATCCTCAGCACTGGCTCGTCGCTGGCTCACGGAAAAACGTGCCGAGGTCGATCTTCGCCAGTTCAAGGACACATCGTCTCTCGACAAGACGCCTCTCAGACGACTGGTGGAGCGCTATCGCGACGAGTGCATGGCCCATCGCCAGGCGGACCGTACGGGCCACATCCCTGCCCTGCTCGATGACCCTGTCGTCAATGTCATGGTGAGCAAATGGCAACCTGCTGACGTTCGGGCCTTCCGTGATCGCATGCTGTCCGACGGTTATGCGCCAGCGACCGTGGTCAAGCGGCTCAATCTTCTCGCAAGCATCATTCAGCACGCGATCAGCGAATGGGATATCCACACGGTCAATCATGCCTCCGGCAGAGTTGTGAAACGGCCGCAAGGCGCCGACAGGAAGCGTAACAGGCGATTGGCCATGCTAGACTATAACAACACTCACCAGAGTGAGTATGACCGCCTTGTGGAGGTCGTTTCGACCTCTGAGCATGCGGATGATGTATGGCTTGTCAAATGGTCGATTGAACAAGCATGCCGTCTATCGGAATCAGTTTCTCTTTGCTGGAAAGACATCGATTTTCGCAGTCGCACACTGTCGCTTGCCCGAGTGAAGAGCGAGCGCCATCGGGAGGAACTTGGCCCCGAGAAGCGCCCCCTGACACCCGGTGCACGGCGCCTCCTCGTCGAGAAACTCAAGCAGATGCCGCACAGGCCCGAGCTGCGCGAGAAGATCTTTGAAATTGGCAATGAGAAGGCGTTTTCTGTCCGCTTTGGCCGGATGACAAAACGGGCGGGCTTGACCAACCTCACCTTTCACGATCTGCGCCATGAGGCGACGTCGCGTCTCGCGCGCTATCTTGCAAACCCCCTAGATCTGATGCGGGTCACCGGACATCGCGATCTGAAATCGCTCGATCGATACTACCAGCCCATCATGCAGGAACTCGCGGACAAGATTGAGGCTAATGAGCCAACGCCTATGAAATAGTCGACTAAATTTCCCTACTTCCGATAATTCTTATTATCGGAAGTAGGTGGGCGCGCGTGAAACGGCAGCGGATGGAGCAAAATCCCCATCCCAGAGGTGCGGTTTTGATGTGGCGTAAATCACCGCATTAATCTTTATTATCGGAAGTAGGGGAAGTGGCTGCGAAGCGACAGCAGATGGCACAAAATTCTTGGCTTAGCGACACGGTTTCGCTGTGGCGCAAATTAACTCGCTGCTTATAAGGTCGCGCTTTCAGCCAGGTGTCGGCTTGATCGCTCAACAAGAGATCGCATCGGGATCGGAGGCTTTCCTGCGCTTGGGCTGGGCCGACGGGCATTACGAACCCTATGAATTCGCCGACATCGATAAAACGCTTGCCGCGGGCCTGTCGCTGGTGAGTGCACGCTAGCACCGCCCAGACGATACGTTTGGCGTGGCCTGTGCGATTGATATCGCTTCAGAGCCGTTGAAATCCTATTTGGCGGCCGGCGGTACGGGTTTGCTGGTGGGGGACGGCCGGTTGCCTCGTCCAAAGGCCGAGCACGCATCGAGACCTACTACGATGCATCGGTCCAACGGTTGGGTCATGTAACGTTAAGTCATCAGTGGATCGGCAATCCGGCCTATAATCGGGACCGCGGTCCGGTCTCGATTATCGCCGTCAGGCTTCATACGCGATTCTGAGTGCGTCGGTGCCCTCTTACACTCAAAAAGACGTCACCACCTCACTGTAATCATAGTGCCATGTCTGCTTCCTCGCAGTCCGAAGCAACGCGATGGAGCCCTGAGCTGATGATCTGTATGGATAATGTGCCAGGATATTCATCGTTACTGCATACTCTTAAGGGCAGGAAAGCATTTCCTGCGGTCCAACGATACGCATCCAACTCCAAACCATGCCATCCGGCTAGATCCTCATAGAGGAGGTGGTCTCCGATGACGCTCATCCCCTTAGCCCCAAAAAACGAGATATCTCCGATCAGGACACCCAGAACCCGACGGTCATCGACATAAGGCCCAATAGCTTGACTTGGCTGGCTAGCGCGCGAACGTACCCAGACACCTGCCGTGAGAGGCGGAATCATGAACATGATCCGGTCCCCCTTTTGCCGCAGCGGCATAATGATCTCGCCTAGTTCGGTCACCAGATGAAGATCCGGTCGATCCGTCAGCACCGGCGCTTTCGGCACATGTCCTGTGCGGGCGACGAGCGCTGCATGGATCGGCTCAACAAAGTCACGCGACGTATTCAGTGATAAGCGTGATGATCCGCTTTTTCTCCGCCCGAGATAAAGAGAAGGCACGGTATGGTTGTCAAACTGGTCGCGATTGCCTGTGTCTAGATAGCTCTCCGTCAGCGCTCCCTCGGCCCAGATCGCTTCGTGAGTGTTCAGCTCTACATGGTAATAGGTATAGGCGCCGATCGTTCGGTCGATGATAATCGACACATCGTTGACCAACATACGGGCGGGTACGAGCTTACCGTCGAACACCATGCAATGTTCCTGTGTAACCAGAAGGTCACGTGTGGGGATATTATCGGATAGCGCCCCGGCGCGGATACGGATGAGCCAGTTTTCTTCGGGTTCACGTTGATCGGCAACAGTAATCGAGCGATAGCCTATCCATTTGATGGGCATGGCGCCATCAGGGACGAGGACAAGCACGCCTTCCGCGAGGTCTTCCACACGGCTCTCCCCCCCAGGGGTGGCAATCCGGGTGCCTTCAGCAAAGCAGGTTGTGTAGACCGTTCCGCCGTTACTATCCGACAGGAGCTTATAACCTTGCGTGTTGGCGCCCGGCACATTGAGTGTGTAATCGCCGGTCTTTGTACGAATTGTGATCCCCGAAGCGGTTGTCAGGACTTCTTTGACGCTGTCTCTGGGGATCGAAGCAAGATCGATCGTGTCTTCCGGAGACCAGCCTGAGATCGTATTCGTGGGCATCACCGTACCCTCAATGACCAGGACCGCTCCATCGCCAGAGAGATTGACGGCGCCAGTCCCCGCCGTACCATTTAGAACCAAGGTACCGCCAGACGAGACAGTTGCGACACCGCTGAGCATGCCCCCTGAGGCGATGCTGAGTTTGCCTCCCGAGTTAACGGTGGGTTTTGTTATCAGTGCCCCGTTCTGGACATTCATGGACACGTTGTTTGAAACAACCCATGTTCGTGCGCCAGAGTCAGTGTAGCCGGATTGGAGGTTGAATGTTCCGCCGTTGCTCGTGAAGGTCGTGTTTGTCGTTCCAAGCGGGGCGTAGACATTGATTGTTCCCCCGTCCAGCGTCGTGTTGACCGCAGAACCGCCATTGAGAACAGTGATCACTCCCCCCTTACCGGCAAGGGAGTTGCTTAGAACGCCATTGCTGCCGACATTGATCGTCCGCCCGGAGAGGGCCTGTCCAGCCGGACGATCCGTAACGTATGAGGCATTGAGATTGATCGTGCCGCCAGCCCCATCGGTAAAGCCAAAGTAACTCGTCTTGGACCCGTTGAACGTCAGAGTCCCGCCGCTTACGCGAACTCCACTGATGTATCCGTTTGCAGTGAGCGTAGCGCCGCTACCGACAAGCTGATCATGGACTTCGCCATTGGCAGCCACTGTCTCAACCGTTCCCGCGCCAGTCAGCAAACCACCTGAAACAACGCCTTCAACAGTGAACGATCCTTTGAGAATACCGCCCGGCTCGCTATTCAGCTGCGCGCCATTCAGAATCGTCGCACCGTTTTGCGCAATTGCAATGCCGCCGGCCTGGAGGTTGATTGTCGGAAAATTCCCACTCCCAGGCGGGGCGTAGATCGTGCCGAAGGAGAGTTCGCCGCCGGACGAGATTGATGCGACACCGCTGAGCATGCCCCCTGAGGCGATGCTGAGTTTGCCTCCCGAGTTAACGGTGGGTTTTGTTATCAGTGCCCCGCTCTGGACATTCATGGACACGTTGTTTGAAACAACCCATGTTCGTGCGCCAGAGTCAGTGTAGCCGGATTGGAGGTTGAATGTTCCGCCGTTGCTCGTGAAGGTCGTGTTTGTCGTTCCAAGCGGGGCGTAGACATTGATTGTTCCCCCGTCCAGCGTCGTGTTGACCGCAGAACCGCCATTGAGAACAGTGATCACTCCCCCCTTACCGGCAAGGGAGTTGCTTAGAACGCCATTGCTGCCGACATTGATCGTCCGCCCGGAGAGGGCCTGTCCAGCCGGACGATCCGTAACGTATGAGGCATTGAGATTGATCGTGCCGCCAGCCCCATCGGTAAAGCCAAAGTAACTCGTCTTGGACCCGTTGAACGTCAGAGTCCCGCCGCTTACGCGAACTCCACTGATGTATCCGTTTGCAGTGAGCGTAGCGCCGCTACCGACAAGCTGATCATGGACTTCGCCATTGGCAGCCACTGTCTCAACCGTTCCCGCGCCAGTCAGCAAGCCACCTGAAACAACGCCTTCAACAGTGAACGCACCCCTGAAAATAGCCCCAATCTGGCCGCTTAGCGTTCCCCCGTTGGTGACAGTTGCGCTGTTGACTACGCCGCCACTGGCAACAATGTATGCACCGGTTGCTGGAATGGAAATACCTGAAACTATTTGCCCAGATACAACAGACGTTGTCGCCATTTCGGCCTCTTTCTTTAATTCAATTCAGATCGATCTGCGAATGCACAAATAAATAATAAAGCGTTATTTATGAAGAGCGCGCACGGGTACTTACGCAAAAGTGGATGCCACTTTTACATCTGCGGTATATTCTATTGTGTTGTATTCTTATTGTCTGACTACAGCGAGCAACAGATGAGACACCCTATTCGATCAGCGAGATCGGCGGACCTACATTGTGCTTAGTATGAGTCGGAGAAATTCGTAAGCACGTCAAACATGCATGCATTTGCACGCGAGTGAAGCTCGTGGCGTCGGCCCAGATCGTGAAGCCGACACACCGAACGGTTCGACAGTAATTACGAATGAATAGAGCCACGTCTAACACCCTTCACGAAGATTTCGCGCCGGGCCGTCCCGGACTTGAAGCTCTAGAAGAGGCAGGAACGTGGTCTCTGCGAGGGATTGTCTAACAGCCCGCGCAAGCATTGTCACCCTCGAAAATAAAATAGCATTAAATTTTAATATCCGCCGTTGGATTTTTGTATA
This sequence comes from Asaia sp. VD9, assembly GCF_037150015.1. Lineage (NCBI taxonomy): Bacteria > Pseudomonadati > Pseudomonadota > Alphaproteobacteria > Acetobacterales > Acetobacteraceae > Asaia > Asaia sp. VD9. The sequence continues at coordinate 266,939 of NZ_JBBCQM010000005.1, forward strand.
TTTTTCCATAAATTAGGTAAGGTAAATTAAGTGATGAAGCGCGTTATTATTAGGGCGCGCGCTCCGGGACTGCTGCCGGTTCATTCCTCTCGTCGGGGTTGGGAACAAATTCCGACCAACGAATGCGAGATCGCCACCAGCCTGGCTTGATAGGGTCAAGCGTCCGGTCATCGTCGTCTGAGACGCGAGAGGGCAAAGGCCCATACGTAGCTAGACAAAACAGCAGCTACTGTCGCCGCCGCGCTGGCCGCAGCGATGTCCGCACGCGCCACGGTCTCGTTTTCGGCGGCCTGTAGGCTATCGATCCGGCGCGTCGGCCTCAGTGCGTCAGCGAGATCGAGAGCGTTCGCCCGTACGCCAATCGGCAAGGTATACGGCGGCCCAATGGGGAAAAAGCGGATGGGGCGCTCGCCTCCCTCCCCCACTGAGAGAAAACCGCCCCCAAGCAGGTTTCAAACATCCCCCTACATCCGATAACCGCCGTACATTATCGGAAGTAGGGGGGGGCGAGGGGGTTATAAGGCCTAAGATCCCCTCCTCAGAGGCATGTCTCCACCCTGGTGCGTAACCGTCAGAATTTTGCCGACATAGTATTATTACGCGTCGTGAGGCGTGCCACGCTCAACTACGCGTGCCGACGAGTGACTCTATCAGGGGAAGACGATATAAGACTAAGCTATGCGGATTTTGGTTCACGCCTGCTACGATTCAGTATGTTCGCGGAGCCGCTTCCGATATCGATCATCCTTTTCCCAGACTGCTACCGCCGTCGATGAAAAGCGACTGGCCTGTGATGAAGCTGGCAAGGTCTGAGCAGAAGAAAGAAATCGCTGCTGCGATTTCTCCGGGGCGGCCAAACCGTCCAACAGGCACACCTGCAAGATATCGCGCCTCGCCGTCGCTACCAGGCTGATTATTTGCGCGAAAGAGCTCCGTCTCCGTTGGGTCCGGGGCGACGACGTTCGCTGTGATGCCATATGCAGCGTATTCAATCGCGATTGTCCGCGTGAGGCTCTCGAGTGCAGACTTTGCAGCCGCATATCCGGCACGATACGGCAATCCGCGAGTTGTGAGACTGCCAACATTTACTACGCGTTCAAACTTGGCATCGCGCATGCCTGGAAGCAAAGCCTGCGTAATCTGTAACGCCGGACGGAGGTTGGACCCAAGCAGCGCCATAAAGTCTACGTCCGTGACGCCCTCAAAGCGCTCATGTCTCGCAATACCGAAATTATTGACGACGCCCAGCACGTTACTGCGGCTGGCGATATTTCTGGCCAGCTTCCGGATCGCGTTGCTATCAGTCAGATCACACGAGATGAACTCGCCCGGAAATTTTCCCGCAATCGAACGGGCTACGCCAATAACATGCCAGCTCGCGTCAGCAAGCGCCTGCGCTGCCGCCCGCCCGCCCGATGCCTTTCGACGCGCTTGTGATGAGAATGGACTTATCCAATGGAAGCCCCCCCGATAAACAAATTTGAGGTTCAGCCGATGAGCGCGGGGGCGTATCAAGACACCCCACGACACCTCGACCGAGGAACTTCCCTCGACCGTTTGCCAAAATGTGCTGTGTTCAGTCTGCTACACGCAGTTTGCCCGGGGCGGTCCATTCGGCACCCGCCATGAAGCTGTCCAAAGGTGTATGGGCGAGGTGGTTGGTATAATTCGAGATCAGCTTGGTGGCTGCAAGTACCAGTACGTCGAGTACGGACTGATTAGTGTAGCCAGCAGCCTTGAATGCGTCGACATCAGCTTCGCTCAGGACGCCACGACTGCGTGTCACCAGCGCCGCGAATTTGCGCAAGGCTTCAAGCTTGGGGTCGGCAAGGGCCTTCCCCTCACGGATCGCCCCGATTGACGCATCGTCGACTTTTGCCATGCGCGAAAGGTTGGTGTGACCTGCCATGCAATAGGTGCACTCGTTTTCATAGATGATCGACAGATAGGCAATATTCCGCTCGACGGGAGAGAAGCTCGTTTTTTCAGCAATCCCCCACAAGGCAGCGTATGCCTCAAGCGCCGCAGGGCTCTCGGCTAGAACGCGATGCAAGTTGGGGATAAAGCCCCAGGCCTGCTGTACCCCGTTGAGAATGTCTGCTGATGCCTTCGGTGCATTTTCGATATCATGCAGCTTGAACGCATTGGTCGTCATCATGAAAACTCCTGTATCCTTGCTTGCCAATATGACAATCAGGAAACGGAGATTTCGTATTTTCCTCTCGCTTGGGGAGCGGGGTAACAGCAATAACGCTTGTTCTTGAATGGAATGGCCGGGCCCGATCGTAGTGGATCGATGAGAGCAATATATCAAGTCAGGTGCCACCCGTCATTGACCTGTCGATGTCGAACTCCGCCTCAACGTCTCAGCACAGCTGGCACACTTTCAGGGCTGCGTGCTCATCTCCACACTGATCCGTCCAGTTATTTCAGTATACTTATGGGTCTCACGAGAGTGATTTTGCTTCGCAGATTGTCAGAGTATGGCCCGTAACACCGAACGCTGCGCGGCCGCCAAAACCAGAGACTTCGACTGGAGGTAAACATCGGTGGGGAATGGTTGGGTGAGATCTCAAGGCCGCTTTGACAAATGGGGAATGTCGGGACAGCGATATTCTTCGCGTATGGATGATTGCAATAAGTGCATAAGATACAGTTATCGCTCGTAGTCTTCCTACTTTTCGAGAGGCTGCTTTGCTGAGCGCGTCGCATGTCGCAGACGGCAAACCAAATCGATCAGAAGCAGAGCCGCCCCCGGAGATTCATCAGAAACCTGCTTCTCTAGCATAGCTGATCCAAGGCGATCGCAACTCCAGCCCGCGTCTCTCTCAATATCGCGTCAGAGAGTATGCGCACCAAGCGGCGGCACCCTGCTTTCATTCCATCAAGCCCTGAACAAAATCTGCAAATTGCCTCGCCTTTGCGGTCATCATTCTCCCCGTGGGGAAGACAGCCCAAAGGTCGATATCAGGCAAAGACCATGCCGGAAGCAGGCGCGTTACGGCGCCGCTCTCCAGTTCAGGGGCAAACATCCAGTCCGAGGTGATGGTCAGGCCCATATCAGCGAGTATGGCTGCCCGCAGGCCTTCGGCAGCGCTGACCCTAAGACGCCCCGCGACGGACACCGAGACAGCCGAGCCATCCCTTTGAAATGACCAGACATTGGGGAGCTGACTGTAAACGATCGCGTTGTGATCAGCCAGATCGGCAGGGACCAACGGCATGCCCGCACGCGCCAGATAGGCTGGTGTGGCCAGCACCGAACGTTTTCCTGTCGCCAGCTTGCGTGCGACCGCCGAGGAGTCGGCCAAAGCCCCCATACGCAACGAGATATCAACCCCCTCGGCCACGAGATCGATCATCCGGTCATCAAGCAGAATATCCACATCGAGCTGCGGATGCGCATCGAGAAATGCCGGTAGCCGCGGTATGATGTGCAGTCGCGCAAATGTTGTCGCCGCCGATACACGCAGGCGCCCGGACAGGCCGCTCCCTGCACCACGCGCGGCGAGCTCTGCTTCGTCGGCCTCCTGAAGCGCATTGCGTGCGCGTTCATAATATGCCTGCCCCGCTTCGGTGGGTGTGAGGCCATGAGTGGAGCGTATGAGCAGGCTGACCTGTAGCCTCGCTTCGAGCTGTGCCACGATTTTCGACACAGCGGGCTGACCGACATGAAGCTGCCGTGCCGCTGCTGAGAATGAACCCGTTTCGACCACACGCACGAACGTGGTCATCGCCTGATATCGGTCCATCCTATTCCTCCCGGGAATGATGCTTATCGCATCGAGCCATCTGCCATGCCCAGTGAAACAGAGGCAAACCAGACCTGCAACCCGGTCAGCGTCGGGGAAGGATGGAGCAGGCTTCAGGATGATCGTTCATTTCACCAACGCCGTATCAACACGACCGGTGTCGCATTTCATCTCGGCCTATCAGCTCACGGGTGACCTGCCACAAGCCATGGTCGCCGCCCTTCTCCCGGCGCTCTCCGCTCTCCTTGCAAAACCTGATGGAGGAACCGCTCATGATTGAGGTCTACGCTTTCGCGACGCCCAACAGCGTCAAGGTTACCATCGCGCTGGGAGAGCTCGATCTCGCCTATGCGCTACACGGCATCAATATCCGGCAAGGCGAACAGGGTACCACGGCCTTTACGACGCTTAATCCTAACCAGAAGGTTCCGGTACTGGTTGATCACGACGCTAGGGATGAGAAGCTCGTCCTCACAGAGTCTGCAGCCATACTCGTATACCTGGCTGAAAAAACCGGCCGACTTCTCCCTGCAACCGGGGCCGAACGGGCGCGCGTTTTCGAGCAGCTTTTCTTTCACGCCTCTGCCCTGAGCCCCGCCTTCGGCCAATCGGGTTTCTTCCAGCGTTTCGCTAGCGAGAAACTGCCTCTCGCGATCGAGCGCTTCGACAAAGAGGCAAAACGCGTCCTGCATGTGCTCGACACCTTGCTGGCGCACCGGGATTTCGTGGCAGGCGATCATTTTACTATCGCCGATATTGCCCATTTCGGTTGGCTCTGGCGGCGCAGTTTTCCCGGCCTCACCCTCGATGACACCCCTCATATCGCCCGCTGGTACGAGCGGATTGCGGCCAGACCTGGCGTTCAGCGCGGTATCGCCCGGGTTGAAACGCTCGCCGCCCCAAACTGATCCTCTTCTGATCGCTCCGAGGTTATTCCCATGAACAAACTTTCTACGCCCTTCAATGCCGGGGCGCTGTCGCTCGGCCACAGAATCGTCATGGCACCCCTTACGCGCATGCGGTCGGACCATACTGGCAAGGCCAATGCCCTCATGGTGCTGTATTACAGCCAGCGCAGCTCACCCGGCGGTCTTATCATCTCAGAGGCAACACCCGTTGCGCTCGAAGGATACGGCTATGCCGGCGCGCCGGGCATCTATGACGACTCCCGGATAGACGGGTGGCGCAAGGTGACCGAAGCCGTTCATGCACGCGGTGGCAAGATTGTCATGCAGTTGTGGCACGTAGGGCGACAGTCGCATCCTGATCTGCAGCCAGGTGGTGCAGCCCCGGTCGCGCCCTCTGCAATCAAGGCAGAAGGCGACGCCTATACGCCCAGTGGCCCTGTCCCGTTTTCCATGCCGCGTGCCCTTTCGCTGGAGGAAATTCCCGCGGTGATCGAGCAGTTCAGGGAAGGTGCCGCAAGGGCAAAGCAGGCAGGTTTTGATGGCGTGGAAATTCATGGCGCCAATGGCTATCTGCCAGACCAGTTCCTGCAGGACGGTACCAACCACCGCACCGATGAGTATGGTGGCCCGATCGAGAACCGCGCTCGCTTTCTGTTGGAAGTGACACAGGCAGTCATATCCGTCTGGGGGGCAGACCGCGTGGGTGTTCGCCTGAGCCCAAGTGGCACCTACGGCTCGATGTCAGACAGCAACCCCCAAGAAACCTTCGGTTATGTGGCGGAGCAGCTGGACAGGCTCGGCATCGCCTATCTGCATGTGGTTGAACCCCGCATCAAGGGCACGGAACTCATCGCCGAGAGCGAACCTGTGGCCGCGCGTGATCTGCGCGAAAGATTTCGGGGCACGCTGATCGCGGCAGGTGGGTTCGACAAAAACAGTGCCGCAGCCGTGCTCGCATCCAGTGATGCCGATGCCGTCGCCTTCGGCCGGCATTTCATCAGCAATCCCGATCTGCCTGAGCGCCTGCGCGGGGACCTTGCTCTGACAAATTACGACCGCTCGACCTTCTACGGCGGCGATGCTCGTGGCTACACCGATTATCCCTTCTTCGACGCCTCGACACCAGAGCAATAACCACCGCGGTTATTCCACCAGGGAATGACCATTAGTCGTACCTGCCATCATCCCTCCGGCACGGCGACCTCCTATCGTCAGATCCGTCACCAGATTTCAAGGAAACGAACCCATGACACTTCAGGCAAAGCTCGACGCCTTCAAGACCGATTTCGAAGCCGGAAAGCCCCCCTATAACGTTCCGCATAGCGTCATCGAAACCATGCACCGTGCCACCGCCGAGCTGGTTGCGTCCGGCGCTGCGGAAAAAGCCCTCAAAGCCGGAGACAAGGCACCCGTTTTTACGCTGAACGACCCCGAGGGTAACCCTGTCTCTTCTGCTGATCTTCTGGCCAAGGGGCCTTTGGTCATCAGCTTTTATCGCGGTGTGTGGTGCCCTTACTGCAACATGGAATTGCAGGCTCTCGAAGCGGCACTTCCCTCATTTCGTGAGCTTGGCGCCCATCTGATCGCGATCTCCCCGCAAACTGCGGTAAACAGCCGAAAATCAGTCCGCCAGAATGAACTGCAATTTCCGATCCTGTCTGACACGCATAATGACGTCGCCGCGCAGTTTGGCCTTCGCTTCACCCTGCCTGATTATCTGATTGAGCTTTACAAGAATCTCAAGAACGATCTGCCCGGTTTCAATGGTGACGACAGCTGGACGCTGCCTATGCCTGGCCGCTTCGTCATTGGTCAGGACGGCGTCATTCTCTATGCCGAGGTCAATCCGGATTATACGCGTCGCCCGGAACCTGCCGACATGCTTCCTGCCCTGCGCCACGCGACCCAGTCGGCCGACTGATTACTCCATCCATACCGCCCCGGCTCGCGCAGGGGCGGAGTTTTTCACTAAGGATACGGAGAGAAATATGCGCTCCAATGACATGGGCAATAGCTTCACTCGCCATTTGATGGGTGACGAACAATCCGCCAAGCTCATCGCGGCATCACAGTCAGGCACATTTGGCGCAGCCATAGCCGGGTATGCAGTCGATCATGTTTTCGAGGACATCTGGACACGTGAAGGGCTCGATCAGGCGCGTCGAAGTCTCATCACCATGACCGTCATGGTTGCGCTGCGCCAGCCTCATGAATTCGGCCTCCATATGGGTTTTGCGCTCGATCACGGTATGAAGCTGAAGGAAATAGAGGAGGCTCTGATACAGATGCTCCCTTATGTCGGCTTCCCCGCCATTTCCGGTGTCATGCCTGTCGCTGCGAAGATCATTGCTGAGCGTGGACTCGACAAAAGCGAAGAGTATGAAGGCCATCGCGGTCTGCTCTGAGCCCTCACCCAAGTACTGTACCCTGCCGGTAGAACGGGCCTCGTCTCGCGCTCCCGATGACATCCAGCCTGCGGCGTTCACGAACCTCTCTGCGCCCCTCTCGCGCTTCGTGAGTACTTCACGGCAATCTGCCTTCGAAAAGGAACAGTTATGACGAAACTGCATCGAAAAACGGCCCTTGTGACCGGAGGAAGCAGCGGGCTCGGGCTTGCAATCGCAACGCGTCTCATCGCTGAAGGCGCATTTGTCTATATCACCGGTCGGCGACAGGCCGAGCTTGAGCGGGCTGTAGCGGCATTGGGCAGTCAGGCCGCCTCTATACAGGCCGATGTCAGTCTCCCCGGCGATATCGAACGCGTGGTGGAAACGATACGGCGTGAACGTGGGGCTATCGATATCCTGGTCGCCAATGCCGGTATCGTTCTGCCTCAAACACTCGAACAGGCAACACAAGCCAATTACGATCGGACGTTCGATATCAACGTGAAAGGCCTGTATTTCACGATCAGCAAGGCACTTGGCCTGTTGCGGTCTGGCAGCTCAGTCATCCTTGTCTCATCCATCGCTGCCAATAAGGGTGTGCCTGGCTATGGCACATACAGCGCAAGCAAGGCTGCAATACGCAACCTGTCCAGAACCTGGACGGCCGAACTGGTCGAACGCGGCATACGGATCAATACCCTCAGCCCCGGACCGTTCGACACACCAATCATGGACAGTCAGGCCGATACGCCGGAAGGTGCCGAAGCCGTCAAGCGTCAATGGGCTGCAGCCGTGCCCATGAAGCGATTGGGGCAGCCAGAGGAACTTGCTGCGGCCGCGCTCTTTCTGGCTTCTGATGAAAGCAGTTATGTTGCAGGCATTGACCTCATTGTCGACGGTGGTGCGGCCGCGGTCTAGGGCTCCGTGATCACCACAGGATTGCGATCACCAGTACGGTGGAGCGTCAGCAGGACCCGCCCATACTGCCAATCAGACTGACATGGTTTCGCAAGGGTGAGCTATCATGATCCGTTTTTATTTCCATCCCACGCCCAACCCGGCGAAAATCGCCCTCATGCTCGAGGAAACCGGTTTGCCCTATGAGGCCATACCGGTCGATACCCGCAAGGGTGATCAGCATGACCCGGCGTTTCTCGCGATCAACCCCAATGGCAAAGTGCCTGCCATTATCGACACCGAAGGTCCTGCGGGCCCGGCAACACGCGTGTTCGATTCCAATGCAATACTGCTCTATCTTGCTGAAAAGACCGGGCAATATCTTGGGACCCCCGCGGACCGGCCTGAATTGCTGTCATGGTTGATGTTTATCGCATCCGGACTCGGGCCTTTTTCCGGTCAGGCCGTGCATTTTCAGCATGCAGCGCCCGCCGGGCTGGACTACGCCGTCAATCGGTACAGGCGCGAGGTCGAACGACATTACACAGTTCTCGACCAGCACCTCACGGACCGCCGTTACATCGTGGGCGATACTTTCACGATTGCCGATATGTCTGCCTGGGGCTGGCTGGAGCGTGCGCCCCGTGTGCTCAAGGAAGATTATCCGCTCGAGCGCTGGCCTGCACTTGCTCGCTTCATGCACGACATCAATGCCCGACCGGCCGTGTCGCGCGTACAGGCGCTCATGAAGAGGCACGCATTCAAGACCGATATGGACGATCAGGCACAACGGGCCCTCTTCCCATCCAATTTCCCTATCCACAATCGGGAGCAGCGCTCATGACCGCTTCGGAAAACTATACACCGCCCAGTGTCTGGACATGGGACAAACAGAATGGCGGCAAATTTGCCAGCACCAATCGCCCTGTCGCCGGGCCGACGCATGAAAAGAACCTCCCCGTAGGGCATCACCCGCTCCAGCTGTACTCACTGGGTACGCCCAATGGGGTAAAGGTGACGATCATGCTGGAGGAACTCCTGGCCCTGGGACATGAGGGGGCGGAATATGATGCCTGGCTGATCAATATAGGGGATGGCGATCAGTTCGGATCGGGCTTTACAGCCATCAACCCGAATTCCAAGATCCCGGCGCTGGTCGACCAAAGCGGGGGCACCCCCCTGCCCGTCTTCGAATCAGGATCGATCCTGCTTTATCTCGCCGAGAAATTCGCGGCTTTTCTGCCTCGGGATGTTCCATCGCGTACGGCCTGTCTGAACTGGCTTTTCTGGCAGGTCGGCAGCGCACCCTATCTCGGCGGCGGCTTTGGCCATTTCTATGCCTACGCCCCTGAGAAGATCGAATATGCAATCAACCGGTTTGCCATGGAGACCAAACGCCAGCTGGACGTTCTCGACCGGCAGCTTGCCAGGCATGAATATATAGCAGGCGACACCTATACAATCGCCGATATGGCGATCTTTCCCTGGTATGGCGGCCTTGTTGAAGGCTGGCTCTATAATGATGCTGCACAGTTTCTGAGCGTTCAGGAGTATTCCCATGTGCAGGCGTGGTCAGCCCGGTTGCTCGAACGCCCTGCTGTCCAGCGGGGCCGGATGGTGAACAGGCTCTCAGGCCCGCTCTCTTCCCAGCTTCGCGAACGCCATGACAGCTCGGATTTCGAGCTTAGAACGCAGGACAAATTGCCGAAAGACAGCGCGATCTGATCGCTTCCACCCCGCCGCATCGGGCGATGCACCCCGCATCGCCCGGAACTACCAGCGTATCAGCCACGGCAATACCAGACGCGTGCTGCAGGCCACCAGCGCACAGGCCAATGAATACCAGACGACGAGATAAAGCGGGTCATCAAAGGGGCAGGCAAGAGCAAAGACGAGCGCACCAAAAGCCGCGCCGGCAATGCCAGTGACCCACGCCGTACCGCGCACATCAACCGGTGCGCCGCGGCGCACGATTACACCCAGCGCGAGGACAGCGGGCAGAGCAAGCTCTACGATCTTGCGTGCACAGACCATACCGTGCGCCGGATCAAGCCTGAGCCATAAAACCTCTGGCCCAGCCTGAAGCGCATCCACAAGCCAGCCAAGGGCAAAAAGAACAAGAGCGGTCACGCCCAGCCAACGCAGCCCCTGCCGGGGCGAACGCGTCGGGTCGAGCGAGACCAGCGCCGAAGCAACGCCCAGCCCGACGATCAGGAGCAGCCCGATTGCCTTCCACCAGAAGCTCATCATGTGCATGGCATGGGGCATGTCAGGGCGCATCATGCCAAACCCGAGCACTGCACCAATCTCGACCCCGGCGAGAACCGCGAGGGTCAAGGCATCGCGCCAGAGCGAGCGCCTTCGGACGGGGCGAAGATCGGTTACAAACTGCTCGATCAAGGGATCATTCACCATCATTGCCTCCCATCACCAGAGTGCTCATACGACTCAACCCACGATGGATATTGACCTTCACCAGCGTCGCGGATTGCCCTGTGCGACGTGCTGCCTCCTCTATGCTCAAACCCTGCAACTTCACCAACCTGATCGCTTCTGCTGGCCCCGGCTTCAACTGTGCCAGAAGCTTTTCCAATGCATGAGCCGTGGTCACCTGTTCCTCGTGATCGCCCACAGCCACCGTCTCATCAAGCAGGGTCGTTTGTGTACGTCTCGCGGCCCGGAGGCGATCAATCCATTTGTAACGCGCAATGGCCGCAATCCACGGGCCGAATTTCTGGGAAGGATCGAAGGTGTGACGCTTCTCATGCACCGCCATAAGGGTGTCCTGCACGGCGTCATCGACCATTGAGGGCGGCAGGCGTTTGAGGAAAAAACGACGCAACCATGCCTGTGCCTCGCCCAGCACCAGGCGATAAGCCTGTGCATCTCCTGCCTGCGCGGCCTCCATCCAACGGCTCCAATCCGCTTCTGTCAAAAATCTGCTGCCTTCATGCGTGACCGGAGATCATTTCCTACCGCTATCATTTGACATACGTAAAGACCCAGGTGCCGTAGAAAGTGCGAGGACCGGCTCTGTCCGCCAGCTTGCCGGAAAGCTGGCACGCAGTGCGTCCAACCGCGGGGCATCATAGGTCTCGATGTAGATATTATGCGGATAACGCGCGGCAAAATTCTGATGCTCTCTTTCCGCCCCGGTAAACGCCTTGTCAGGCTGAACATGCGTTGCGATGGGCTGGGTAAAGATATGGGCGGCATCAAGCTGCGCGATATAGGCCTCTGCCTCGCGCGCCTGTTGCGCTGTGCGCGTGAAGATGACGGAACGGTATTGTGGCCCCGTATCGGGGAATTGCTGGTCGATCTGCGTCGGGTCCAGTGCCACGGTGAAGAATATCCGCATCAGCGTACCAAAGCTGACAAGGGTGGGATCGTACTCGACCTCAACCGATTCCGCATGACCGGTATCGCCTTCGCTGACGCGTTCATACTGGGCCGTGTCACGCGCTCCACCGTCATATCCAGCTCGAGTAGCCGTGACGCCTCGCACATGCTGGAATATGCTCTGCACCCCCCAGAAACACCCTCCCGCAAAAACGACGCTGGATGGGGTCATCCCTGGACGGGAATCATCGGGGGGTGCCGTCATCTGCGCGACGGGTTTGTCGTTATTGGTCTTTGCCACGATAACGGGCTCAGGCAAGGTCGGATAGGCAGACGCCCTTGAGGCGACCTCGTGCAGAATCCCATAAAGGCTGAATGTGGCGAGCGCGATGCCAAGCACGTTTTTTCTGATCATCATGCGAACTTTCAGACTGGCCTGAAGGTAAGGGCTGCACCGTTCATGCAGTAGCGCAATCCGGTCGGTTGGGGACCGTCATCAAAGACATGGCCAAGATGACCACCGCATGTCGCGCACCGTACCTCCGTGCGCTCCATGCCAAGACTGTCATCCCCACGCTCCTGAACAGCATGGGGCAGCGCTGCCGTGAAACTTGGCCAGCCCGTCCCGCTTTCGAACTTGCTGCGTGAGTCAAATGCCGGCGTTGCGCAGCCTGCGCAGGCAAACCGCCCCTGTCGGTGTTCGTTCAGGAGCGGGCTGGACCAGGGTGCCTCTGTGCCAGCCTCGCGCAGAATCTCGAATTGCTCCGGTGTGAGCAGGCGCCGCCATTCAGCAGCACTATGCGTCACGGGATAAGGTTCTGCGCCCCAGGCGCGGCCCGACAGAGCCAGACAGACTGAAGCAAGGCAGAATTGTCGACGCGATGTCATGAACTTCGCCCTTTTGCTGAATTTCACTCCATCCTTCGTGCTGCACCGTGCAGAGGTTACGGGCAGCCACAATGTTTTTGTTCGTTCCGTGCCGTAACTTTTAGGGGCCTGCGCACGAAGGAAGCTCTGCCAGCCTCCAGAAGACTCAGGGAACGAACTGCCATGTCACGATCGCGACGCGCGCCCGCATCGATCATACGCCTCACCCATTGGGCAGGCACGCTTGCCATGCTCGTCATGATCGGTAGTGGCTGGCAGATCTATAACGCCTCCCCTATCCTGCCTTTCGAATTCCCCGCTGCCATCACTCTTGGAGGCTGGCTTGGCGGCGGCATTGCCTGGCATTTTGCTGCCATGTGGGTGCTGATGGGGGCGGGGCTGGTTTACGTTGTGTATGGCGCCGCAAGCGGGCATTTTCGCAATGACCTGCGCCCCGCAGGACCGCGATCTGTGGTGAGGGATATTGGGCAGGCCGTGCGCCTGAAGCTCTCCCACAAGGCCGGGCACTACAACGCCGTACAACGTGCGCTCTACACGGGCGTGCTTGTGGTGGCTGTGCTGACGGTCACGACGGGCCTCTCGATCTGGAAACCCGTGCAACTTGGATGGCTGACCTGGTTGTTCGGAGGCTACGACATTGCCCGGTGCATCCATTTTGCCATGATGAGCCTGATTGTGGGCTTTCTTCTACTTCATGTCGCGCTTGCCCTGATGGTGCCTGCCACCTTGTGGGGCATGGTGTTCGGGCGACGCATGCCAGATAGCGACAAGGAGAGCGTATCATGAGCCCGCCGAAAATCGACCGCGCCGGTGTCGCGCCTGAGTTGCGCAAGCTCGAACGCAGGCTCTTCCTGCGGAACAGTCTTTCTCTTGGTGGGCTTTCCCTGCTGTCAGGCTGCGCACTGGACGATAACGCGTCGGTGGAACACGCACTCAGCCTGATGTCACGTTTCACCGACCGGATGCAGGCGCTTCTTTTCAGCCGTCAGCGCCTCGCAAGGGAATTTGACCCGTCACGCATCACACATCCCTTTCCATTCAATGCCTATTATGACGAGAGCGACGTAAGGCTCGTCGAGACTTCATCCTGGCGGCTGGAGGTGAGCGGGCTTGTTTCAGACAAGAGCCCCTGGTCGGTCGCCCGGTTTCGTACCTTGCCGCAGAAAAGGCAGATCACGCGACATATCTGCGTGGAGGGGTGGAGCGCTATCGGAGATTGGTCGGGGGTTCCGCTCTCTGTATTCCTGCAACATGTCGGGGCCGATCTACGGGCAAGATATGTGAATTTCCGCTGTTTTGATGATTACAGCACAAGTATCGATATGGCGACGGCACTTCATCCGCAAACAATCATGGCGCTGGATTTCGGCGGGAACCCTCTCCCACCCGCCTATGGCGCCCCGATGAAGATCCGCATCCCTACAAAACTCGGCTATAAAAACCCGAAATATCTCGCCTCTATCGAGGTCACGAATCATTTCCCGGGCGGATATTGGGAAGACCAGGGGTATGACTGGTTCGGCGGTTCATAAAAAAGCACACAAGCGTGTAACCTGCGGCAAGGCTGAGGCGAAAGAAAAGATATCGGAAGCTGGCGTGTCCATTTTCCGATCCTTTAAACCGATCCAGGAATGTAATCATGTCTTTTCGTACACTCGCTCTCGCCTGTACCCTCTCTTCGACAATGCTGCTGGGAGCCCCTGCCTTCGCTCAGAACACCATGTCACAAGGGACGATGTCGCGGGGCGCTATGGCACATGACAGCATGTCACACGGTGACATGTCCTCCGACAGCATGAAGAAGCATGCCATGACGAAGGACGAAATGGCGCCCCACGGGATGTCGAAGCAGTCCATGAGCAAGCACGGCAGCATGATGAAGTCAGAGGGTATGGAAAAGAAGAACAAGATGAGCAGTGCGATGAAGCACGACCCGATGGAACATGACGCGATGAGCAATGACTCGAAAGGCGACATGGCAAAGCCGAACTAAGGGCCAGACGCCTGTGGCCAAAAGCCACAGGTCGTCCCTTTGGGGCGTAATCGGGTTCTGGTCCTAGCGAAATGTCAAACAGCGCCGGGGCACGTTAGAAAAGATGACATCAGAGAGCTTTCGCCTTCGCTGCCGATAAGCTGTATCCCATAGGATAATACGAGTAGCTATCGTGTCAGATGTCCACGCAAGGCATCGATAAAAACTCGAACCTTGGAGGAGAGGCTCCGATGCGCGGCGTAGACCGCATGTACCTCCACCGTCTCCGCTTCATAATCGGGGAGCAGTCTCACAAGTCGCCCTTGCTCGATTAAAGGGCTTGCCAAGAAGGCAGGCAAACGCCCGACACCTCCCCCGCTCTCAAGGACGACCTGCAGGACGGCGGGCTCCGGGATGACGGATCGAACAGCGACAGGTACGCAATGCTCGCGATCAGAGCGATCCCTGAAACGCCAGATCGACGGTTGATCGGTCCACCCAAGCAACTCGTGATCGGCCAAGTCGTGTGGCGTTTGGGGCCTACCTCTTTCCAAGAGGTAGGCTGGGTTCGAGCAGGGCCATAATTCGATCCTGCCCAGCTTGCTGGCGATCAGGTCGGAGTCGGGCATGGCCCCTATTCGGATTGCCACGTCGACATCCTCCCTCGCCAGATCGACGATCCGGTTCTCGGCCTCAAGATGAACGCGCAGATCAGGGTAGTCTCGCAGAAAATGCGGCAGCATCGGCGCCACCAGCCCGATTGCGAATGTCGTTGCTGCGCTGATTTTTAGAACCCCTCGAGGTTGCCCCGTCACCCCATCGAGGGCCGCGGCAGCCTCATTCAGATCGTCCATGACGCGTCTAGCATGGATCAAGAGTATGCGCCCGGCCTCGGTCAATCTGAGGGCATGCGCGCCGCGTTCGAACAGCTTCGCCCCGATTTCCCTCTCCAGACGGGATAATGCCCGGCTGAGTGATGATTTGGGCGTTCCCGTGACGCGCGAGGCTGCGCTGAGGCTCATGGTCTCCGCAATGCGCAGAAAGCTGCCGAGATCATCTGAGTTCATGGGCTCGTGTTCTAGATATGGAACAAGACGTCTACGATGACGCACCTGCCCTGTCCAACGGGAACGGCTTATCGTACCTCTGTATTGAGGGGGCCGAGATGTCAAAACCAGTCATTCTGATTACGGGCGCGACCGGACAACAAGGCGGAGCCACGATCCGCGAGATGCAACGTCGAGGGCATTGGCACATTCGCGCGCTCGTCCGGAGCCCACAGACGCCAAAAGCAGTCGCTCTGGCAAAGCATGGGGTTGAGCTCGTTCATGGTGATCTGGACGACGAACATTCCCTGCGATTGGCGCTTGACGGGGCAGAAGGCGTTTTATCTGTCCAGTCGCCCATGAAGATCGGTCCAGCCGGTGAGGAGCGACAGGGAAAGAGGCTCGCCAGCCTCGCCAAGAAGAGTGGCGTGCGGCACTTCGTGCAGTGCTCCGCAGGCGGGGTTGAGCGACGGAGCGGCGTTCCCCATTTCGAGAGCAAATGGGCGATTGAGCAGCACATTGCGTCACTGAACTTGCCGGCTATGGTTCTGCGTCCAGCGGCCTTCATGGAAAACTTTTCGAGCCTGATCTTTCGGATCACCATGCTCTCCATGATGAAGACCTATCTGAGGCCGGATCAGGCTATGCAGCTTGTCTCGGTGCAGGATGTCGCTTGGTTCGCGGCGGAGGCGTTCGAGAAACCTGATCAGTACCTTGGTCGGGTCATGGAGCTTGCAGGCGATAGCGTGACGGCCCGCGCCGCAGCGTCAATTCTGAGCGATACCGGAATACGCCCGAGCCGCGGCTTTACGATTCCCTCTGTCATGCGAGCGCGCCTGCCCGAGGACTTTCGTCTGATGTTCGAGTGGATTGCGCGAGACGGGTTCAAGGCTGATATCCCCGCTCTGCGATGCGAGCGCCCCTCATTGCTTACACTCGAGGAGTGGACACTGCAACGCGCGTAGGATAGCCGCCAACGTCTGTCGTAGTCTGACGATCGGATCGGTCGATGCCGCATAGCGCGACAAGGAAGCCGATATTTGAAAATTGACAAGCTTCTTTCGGTTTTTGACTCCCGGTTGCCTCTATTACCGGTAGTGCAGCCAGTGGGCGCAAAGTATCGAAAACCGAGCTTATCATGCAGCCAGGCCCGGAGGAATTTTAAGCGCGTGATCTCCTCAGCGGAACCAGACAGTTTTAACTATCGGTTTTTTTTGGAATGGTCGGCCCAGGGTTCAGATCGAGTCCCGCAAAGATTTGTTCATAGCACCGAGGACGTTTCTCCCGAAATGATGGGCGCAGTCGCATTCAAAACCGGAGCACAAAATTTGATGCCACACGTTCGAAAGATAATCCTATGTATCCATGAAAAATGAGCATAGTAGTATATGTGGAACGACTCTCTCTATAGGCAGAATAGAGAAACTGGTTTGTGTGATTAGTACTCTGACGATGATGATCTACGCTCCTCCTTCGCGCCATATTACGGAGACTAAGCTGTTTTCATGGAAATTAACGGCGGGAGTGAGTGGACAGTCGCCTAGTTTCTTTGCAGCGCGTGTATTCGAAAACTGGATGCTTTCGCGAATTCGGCCGCGGGGCTCAGTCCTCGCGGGGCGCAGCCCGTCCGCGCTTGATCCCCGCGCGATGGGATTTGCCGTCCATCCGGCGCGCGCGGGCCGCTCGCCCCGGGCGCGTAGGAACCCGGAACGCCTGACGGTGGGCAGCTTCGCGGATCATTGTGGTCAGACGTTCAATTGCGTCCTCGCGATTGCGGATCTGCGTGCGGAAGCGCCTAGCCGTGATGACGACCACGCCATCTCGCGTCGCCCGGCTCCCGGCAATTTCCAGCAATCGCAGGCGCACCCGTTCAGGCAGGGACGCGGAACGCGCGACATCGAAACGTAGCTGCGCTGCGGTCGCAACCTTGTTGACGTTCTGGCCGCCGGGCCCCGACGCCAGAATATAGCTGATCTGAAGTTCGTCATCGGCAAGAGACAGGCCGGGGAGAATGGGAATTGCCATGATGCGCCCCATAGCATATCGCACCGCGAAATGCCCGCACGCGCTGTGTATGAAGCGTTCAGGCGCCTCTGTAAGGAGGTCGATTACCCCGCATCCTCCCCGAGGCGCCTGCCGCAGAGCACGCCTCTAACGCTATCACATTTGGGCGTGATCGAGAACAAGCAACCCCACTGGCTTTGCCATACACATTTCAAAAAAAGAAATTTAGGGTGCCCTTGGGTAAGTTCATCGTGATCACGAATACTTTCATCAATTAAAGAACTTTCAGGTGCCCGCTTCAAACCATCGTCTCTTGCTGCGGCTCAAGCATTTCCACAATAAACAAGAAAGCGCACTTCAGAGACTGCTGGCTCTCGCCGATGTACTCGAAGCCGTACAGCTGCGCCGCCTTCTTTGCGGACGCTTGCGGGCGTGAGCAGGCAGCCGCAGAGCGGACATCGCGTCTGGCTGTATAACATGACAATCATACCCCGACATCCGAAACCGTTGTCCGAGCGACGACCGCGATCATCTCGCGCATCCACCGGTGCAACGGATGCGTGGCGGTGCGATCATGCCAGGCCATGGCGATGGTAAAGCCCGGGACGCGGATCGGCGGCGGCAGGATCTGCAACGCAAGGCCACGTCCCTGCACGATGCGGCGCGGCACGAGGGCGACCATCTCCGAGCGGGCGACCATCTCCGGTACCATCAGAAAGCCTGAAGCCGAAAGCATGACGCGCCGGGCATGTCCT
Organism: Asaia sp. VD9; assembly: GCF_037150015.1. NCBI lineage: Bacteria > Pseudomonadati > Pseudomonadota > Alphaproteobacteria > Acetobacterales > Acetobacteraceae > Asaia > Asaia sp. VD9. The sequence continues at coordinate 284,887 of NZ_JBBCQM010000005.1, forward strand.
AGGGCCGCCAGCGCGACATCGGTCGGTCCTGAGAACCCGCCGCCCTCGGGCGAGACGATGATGTGTTCCAAGCTGCAAAACGTCTCGAGGTCAAGCCAACCCTGCAGGACCGGATGATCGGCCTTGCTGATCGAAACGTAATTCTCAGTAAAGAGCGGCTTCATGCGCAAGCCGTCGGGAATATCTTGCGGTATTGTCAGATACAGGTCTGCAAGGCCCTGTTCGAAAGGACGAATTCCGGCCTCAATGTCGGCGGTACGCCAGGCGATCCGTATCCCGGGGGCTTCCTTCCGCAGACGAAGGACCAAAGGCATCAGCACGGCGTACTGAACATAGTCGCTAGCGACGATCGCGACAGTGCCCTCCGCCGTCGAGGGAACGAACGGGTTTGCGGTGGCCACCACGTCGCGCACGCCGTCCAGGGCCGCGCGCAACGGCTGCCGCAGGGCGATGGCGCGGGCGGTCGGCACCATGCCGCGCGGCCCGGGCAGCAACAGTTGATCACCCAGCACGATCCGCAGTCGCGCCAGCCGCGCCGAGAGGGCGGGTTGGCTGAGGTTTAGACGGCGAGCGGCACGGGTGACGTTTTGCTCGGTCAGCAGCACGTCCAGCGTTGCAAGCAGGTTGAGATCGAGGGATCCGATATCCATTCAGTGGATAGCAACACACAAATCATTCGATTTCAACAATACCTCATATCGGCGCATCATCCTCAGATACAGACCACGAAGGACATCGCCGACATGAGTTGCATCTTGAACGTCCACGCCTATCGCAATCCCTGCGAGGCCTGCGATGAAATCGATGCCGTCTACGGACACCCGGCGATCGACCGTTCCTTTCCTTTCGCAGAGCTCAACGACGCCGTCCGGCTACAGAAGAGCGGCAGGCACGCCGGCAACGTCGTTGCCGAACTCTGATCAACGTATACAGTAGGAGCATCGGACCATGAACATACTTATCGTTTACGCGCATCCTGAACCCACTTCGCTGACACGGCAGATGGTCGACGTGACCGCCGAGACGTTGTCGGCAGCGGGACATACCGTGGTTCATTCGGACCTCTACGGCATGAAGTGGAAGGCGGTGTACGACGCCGACGACTTCCCCATGCGTAACAACCCCGAACGACTGTCTTTCATCGCGGAGTCGGGACACGCTTACGCAAGCGGGCATCAGACGCCCGACGTGATCGCCGAGCAGCAGAAACTGCTCGCGGCTGATGCAGTGATTCTGCAATTCCCGCTGTGGTGGTACGGCGTGCCCGCGATCCTGAAGGGCTGGATAGAGCGGGTCTATGCCTTCGGTTTCGCCTACGGCTATCACAATGGCTCCAACCAGTACCGCTTCGGCGAGGGTATACTCAAGGGCAAGCGAGCGCTGGTCAACGTGCAGGCTGGCGGCCCAGCAGCCGATTACGGCCCGCGGGGCATCAACGGGCCGATCGAGCAACTGCTGTTCCCTTTGACTCATGGCGCGCTGTTCTACCCCGGCATGGAGGTGCTTCCAACGCATGCGGTTTACGGCGCGGGTCGCGTTTCCACGGCGGAAGAAATGCAGGCGATCAAGATAGCTTGGCGTAAGCGTCTTGATGGGCTGTTCACAGACGCGTCGATTCCTTTCCGGTTACAAAACGGCGGTGACTTCCCCGATCACCACACCATGGCCAACCACGTTGCGCCGGGCCAAACTGGCCTCGCCGCGCACTTTTCCGACCGGGCCGACCCATGAAAAGCGAAGAAGCGCGGGCCGCGCTGCCGAGACGCTAAACCAAATCAGACTTAGACGCTGGCCGCGCTGGCATCAGAAGCCGCCGTTTGATCGCCACTCGCGCGGAATGGCACAATTTCACATGGTGCCGTCGGCTGCGTCCGCCTTCATTGCAGACGTCAGGTTACGATCTTTGGTTTGTTCGAAGCAGACGTTGCCAGCAGCGCGCGAGAAACAGTCTGCACCAATCCTTTTGCAGTTTCGTAGCGTTCGATCGGCCGTCCTCAGACCTTTTCGGGACCGAGGACCTGGCTCAGGATTCTAGCGTCTTGGTCAAAATTTTATGACGCTTCAGCTTAAGGACAAGCAGAAGTTGAATGCCAATTAGAACACCTTCGGTCAGTCCCTTAGCGAAGTCGGACACATGCGCGCTGCCAATAAACGGAAGCATGATTGCTGGGATCATGACGAAAAACATTAAATGGCGCGTTTTGGCGTCTTGCATGTGATCGATCCTTATCTTGCTACGATAACCGTAAGTAGATTTCATGCGAAAATAAAGTTTCTTCCAGGTGATCACGCTCAATCCGGCAACATGCGCGACACGCTAAGTGGATCGCGCCGGGCCTGGAAAAACGTCTGCTTTTGAACGCTCGTATCGAAAAGCCGACAGATCGCAGTCCCCCCATAGCTGTCCCCTCGCATCAAACCTAACGCCCCTCGCCACGTTTCCTGTCCCGGAACCGGTCATTATCGTGTCGGTGTCAATCGGATCGACCGGGCGGGCCGGTCATCCGTCCCCGAACCCCTGTTTCCGGAACGCTCTCCTCCGCAGGAAACCGCACGCCAGATCGTGGTTTTCGAGACGGCCATGATCTGTCCAATTTCGTGCAAAGATTTTCCAGCCTTGTGCAGCTCAACCGCGTGCCGACGCTGCCTTTCGGTCAACCGCGCAGGCCGTCCCAGCCGTGCCCCGCTACGCCGTGCTGCCTCTAGCCCTGCCCTTGTACGCTCCCGGATGATCTCGCGCTCGAATTCGGCAAACCCGGCGAGGATGGT